>CAZBUK010000069.1:0-17192 GCA_964495085.1 uncultured Ignavibacteriales bacterium | reverse complement strand
ACAGATTCTTTCTTCATTTCATTTATTGTGGTTTCCTAATCCCGACACCGTCGGGCCGGAGGTTCGAATCCTCTCGGGGGTACAGATTCTTTCTTCATTTCATTTATTGTGGTTTCCTAATCCCGACACCGTCGGGACGGAGATTCGAATCCTCTCGGGGGTACCAGCAGCGATACCGATACCCCCTCCTCCCCGTCGATATCCGAATCCTCAGCTCTTTCTAATTTGCCCCTATTATTGCAGGCGGCCTCTTCAGGTGGTGGCCAGTAGATTCCTGATATACCCGTGCCGTTTCGAGCACTGCCCCCTCGTCGAACAACCTCCCCGTAAAACTTATACTGGTAGGCGTGCCCGAATCGGAAAATCCGTTCGGTACGACCACGCAGGGATGTCCGGTCAGATTTGTGAGCAGCAGATTGTTTCCCTGCCATGAAGGAGCGACGTAGAGGTCAAGCTCATGCTCAGTAAACAGTCTCTCCATTTCCTGAATGAGCATATATCGGATCCGGTTGGCATTCAGGTATTCCACTGCGGGTATGAACCTCGCCTGTCGGAAGACATTGGGCCAGGCATTTTTAACCTGGCGAACCAACAATGAGTCCCTGCCGCTTCTTGTCAGCTCGTCGAAGGCGGCCGCCGCCTCCGCGCTTAGAATGATCGACAGAGCAGATACAGGAAGATCGGGAAGTTCAAATGGAATCAGTTCTGCTCCAAGCTCAGCCAGTTGTATGAGTGAAAGGGAATCCTGGGAACGGAAGGGATATTCGCCTTCGAAGTCGCTCCGGACATAGCCGATTCTCCTACCGCGAAGATCTCTGTCCGTCCGATATTCGAACGGCATATCGAAGAGGGATTGATCGATGCCGTCAGTTCCCCGGATCGCGTCGAACACGATGGCGCAATCCTCGGCGGTTCTGCAGATCGGCCCTATCTTGTCCATCGACCAACTGAGCGCCATTGCACCGTGTCTGCTGACACGCCCGTATGAGGGACGCAATCCGGTTACTCCACAGACAGTGGACGGTGATACGATAGAACCCCAGGTTTCGCTCCCGATTGAGAATGGAACGAGACCTGCGGAGACGGCCGCTGCCGGACCGGCGGAGGAGCCGCTCGATCCCGACTCGATGTTCCAAGGATTTTTTGTCCTGCCGCCGAACCAGACGTCTCCCCAGGCAAGCGCACCGAGGGTCAATTTAGCGACGAGCACCGCTCCCGCATCATCCAGTTTTTGTATGACCGTCGCATTCACGTCGATATACTGATCCCTGTACGGAGTCGCCCCCCAGGTAGTCGGATATCCCTTGACCGCCAGCAAATCTTTTGCCCCGTACGGTATCCCTTGCAGCGGTCCGCGATACTTCCCTGCTGCGATCTCCCGGTCAGCTTCAGCCGCAGCCTCGAGCGCACGGTCTTCCGTCAATGTTACGACGGCTTCAAGCATGGGATCGAATCTCTTCAACCGCTCGATGAAAAACCCGGTAAGCTCGACCGATGATATCTTCCGGGACCTGAGCAGGTCCGCAAGTTTACCAATCGGATAGAATGCGAGATCATCCGGATTATCCGGCAGAACCGTTCCGCTGTATTCGCGGAACCGTACGTTTTCCGGGATCTGCCGGCCGTCTTGTTTTACCGGAACGGGATTAAACAGCAGAGCGGGAGGAACGGCGTTATCGACATGGACGGAACGGATGTTCTCATAAGCGGTGCGGTAATTCTGCAAACCGTCGAGCATCGAATCCCTCTTCTCATCGTTAAAATTCAATCCGGAGAGTATCTCTGTTTGTTCGACGATGAGCTTGGAGATGACGGGGAATTTTTCACCGGTGAATGTATGGGAAGCGACGACTGTAAGTAACGCCGTTAAAGCCGTGACGATCATCAAACGGGAGTGCATAAGCCGGATACTCATTGAATTCTCCTTTTGGAAAGTGGGAATCAGAGAAAATTAAACGTTCGGTTTCGAAGCATGACAATTACTTGTTAAACGGGAATGAATCGGTTCTCGCTGAAATACAGTACGTCACCCCTCGGCTCCGCTCGGGGTGATCCCGACAACTCGGGATCAGTCTGAACGGAGTTGAAGCCTGACATTTTCAGCAACCACTAATTATTTCGCCGCACTATCTCGTCCGCCAGGGCGAGATACGACAATGCGCCTCGAGAGCTCACATTGTAGAGCAACGCCGGTTTTCCGTAATATGAAGATTCCGAGAGCGTGCTGTTCTGCGGGATGACGGTATCCAGCAACAATGAACCGTATCGTTCGGTCAGCTCCGAATTGGTTAACCCGGATATTTTCGTGCGGGTTTCGTGCATCGTCCGGACGATTCCTTCGATAGCTATATCCCTTCCGATGGATTTTTTAATCCAGTCGAGATAAATATATAATTTATCGATCGCCTCGATTGACAGGTGTCCGATCTTCGCGGGGATCAGCACGGAGTCGGCGGCTGCAAGTCCTGCGGTCATAAGCCCGCGCGAATACGGCGGGCAGTCGATCAGTATATAATCGTACCGGTCTCTGACCTGCTGCAGCATATGACGGAGGATCATCCTGTTGTCCGACATCCTGGTCATGCGTTCTTCCTCAGCAGGTGAAAGGAAGTTCATCGGTACGATCTCAAGCATTGGCAATTCCGTAGGATGCGTACAGAGCGGAACCGATCTTGCCAGACTGAACATATCAAACATTCCGGGCGAACGATCTTGTGGAAGTAATCCGAGCGAGCTGCTTGCCGCACCGGATATATCGATGTCGAGCAGGAGCGTCCTTTTATCGGATGCGGCGAAGCTCGCTGAAAGGTTCACCGCGGTTGTTGTTTTTCCGACTCCACCCTTTTGCAGTGCTATTGCTATGATTTTTCCCATTGAATGCCGGATCTCAGAAGCTGGTGCGGTAGGCTTTGGTTCAAGAATACGACGGGATCTTGTAGGGAATAATATACTAGGATCGGAGGAGAATACCAATCGTAAAGAGGCATTGTGTCCGACGATATGGCGTTCACAACCTGAGCATTGCAGTTCAGCCGATCTCGAGGAAGCCCGTACGGGTGTCGTAAAAACCGCTCAGAGGTAAGATGAAACCGCGGTACCCATTTCGGAGGTTGATACGGTATCGGTTCCATTCATGGCGATATCGGGTGTTCGCCGGCCCGCATCGAGAGTCTTCCTGATGGCGTCTTCGATGGTATTTGCCTCTTCTTCCAAACCGAATGAATACCTCAGCATCATCGCGACGGAAGCAATCGTCGCAAGCGGATTTGCCTTGTTCATCCCGGCGATGTCGGGTGCGGAGCCGTGGACAGGCTCGTAGAGCGAGACATTACCGCCGATGCTAGCGGAAGGTAGCATACCGATGGATCCGGTGAGCATTGCGGCTTCGTCACTCAGTATGTCGCCGAAGAGATTCTCCGTAAGTATCACGTCGAATTGTCCGGGTCGGCGGATGAGCTGCATTGCACAGTTATCCACGTACATGTGGCAGAGTTCGACGTCCGGATACCCGGTAGCAACTTCGGCAACGACTCTTCTCCAGAGCTGGGACGTTTCGAGGACGTTCGCCTTATCGACCGAACAGACTCTCTTTTTTCGCTTCAGTGCGGCATCGAAAGCAACCCGCGCTATTCTCGTTATTTCATGCTCCGTATAGAGCATGGTGTTACGGCCGATTTGCTGACCGTTTACCGTCTCGATGCCGCGCGGCTTTCCGAAGTACAATCCTCCGGTCAGTTCCCGTACGACGAGCAGGTCGATGCCTTCGATGACGTCCGGTTTCAAACTCGATGCACCGATAAGCGATGCGTATACCTTCGCCGGTCTCAGGTTAGCGTACAAGCCCAGAGCCTCACGCAGACCGAGGAGCGCCCGTTCCGGTTTAAGTTCGTGATCCAGTGAATCCCAACGCGGACCGCCGATAGCGCCGAGAAGCACGGCATCGGTGTTCATACATAATCTCAGAGTTTCTTCGGGAAGCGGTACGCCGATCGCATCGATAGCCGCTCCCCCGACGGGCGCTTCTTCGAAACGGATCGCATGTCCGAATCGATTTCCGACGGTCTTAAGTATTTTCACCGCTTCTCTCACCACATCCGGACCGATTCCGTCGCCTGGAAGGACGGCAATGTATATTTCCATGTATAAACCGATTACAATTATGAACGAAGATCTGGCCGAAAAAGAATACAGACTACGACCGTCTGTGTGATTTTATCAGATACGGCCGCCGCGGGATGATTATGAACCGTTGATTATTTTGCTCAGCTCGCCCGATCTGCGAGTCGCAGTGGCGACGGCGTTGATCAGCATCGAGCGTAAACCGTGCGTCTCGAGTTCATGGATCGCGTTAATCGCAGTTCCGCCCGGAGTCGTTACCTGATCGCGCAGGATGGCGGGATGGAGGCCCGACGTTTTCACGAGCGTTGCCGAGCCAAGCACCGTTTGAATGGCGAGTCGCGTGGAGATATCTCGTGAGATTCCCATCTTAACCCCTCCGTCGATGAGCGCCTCTATCACCATATAAATATACGCGGGACCGCTGCCGCTGAGTCCCGTAACCGCGTCGAGCTGCTCTTCAGGAACGATAACGACGTCTCCGACCGCTTCGAAGATCGAGATCGCGATACGCTGCTGTTCTTCCGTCACCCGTTGCCCGAATGCCACGGCGGTCGCTCCCTGGTCGACCGTTGCCGCTATGTTCGGCATGGAGCGGACGATGGAGACCTTCGAATCGATGTTTCGCTGCAGCCAGTCGATCGTAATTCCTGCGGCGATCGAGATGACGAGCTGGTCGTTCCTGAAAGCGCCGGCGGTAGATGCGAGGAGCGCCGGCAGTGTTTGAGGTTTCACGCAGAGAAGGATTATTTCGGACGCCTGTATTGCTTCGGATGCATCGATCGAATACCGGACGTTCCAGGTTTCTGCAAGCCGCTGCAATTTTTCATGCTGTCGGCCGCATGCAGTTAGTTTATCGGGCGGTGTTAATCCGGAGTTTATAATACCTTTCATCAGTGCAGTACCCATGTTTCCGGCTCCGAGAACGGTGATCGTCCTGTTGATCACCAACGCCGCCCGCTTGTTATCGATTTCCGATGCATCGGCATGCCGCATAGAACGCATAGCTCCTTTCATATGGTAGTGACTATCGGTGTGAGATTGCTTCACCGATCAGGCTGCCTCTTCCTTTTTCAGCAGTCCGGATTTCCGGGCATATTCGAAAATACCGCCTGCTGCCAGGATGTCGCCCACATCGCCGAGCGGTTTTAAACGATAACTGCTGCTTCCTCCTTCGGTTTCGAGAACCAGCTCTCCGGTTGCTGTATTCAGATGAACGATGTCGCCTGTCTTGAGAATTTCATGCAACGGTTCTAATGATTCATAGGGCGCAAGGAAAGCTCCGTCGATCGCATTTCTGTAAAAGATCCGGGCATAGGATAATGCGAAAACCGCTTTTATGCCGGCGATCCTGAGAGCCACAGGTGCATGTTCCCTCGACGATCCGCATCCGAAATTTTTACCCGCGGCGATGAAGGCGTACTCGGACCTGTATCCGTCTTCCGGTACGAAACGGATATTCCCTCCGGGAAGTCCGCTCTGCTCCGCCGGTACTCCCGCCAACGCATACTTTCCGTAATTATTTCGCTCTTCAGGATGGTCGAGACTGTAAACCAGATACTGTGCGGGAATGATCTGATCGGTATCGATATCGTTTCCGAGAACGTATACTTTACCGCTGATTATTTCGTTTTTCATCTGTATCCATCTAAGTTATATTACGGAAATGTTAATTCAGGAATTCGCGCGGGTCCGTAATCACTCCCCGTACCGCCGATGCGGCGACGGTGAACGGCGAGGCGAGGTATACGGCGGCTTTCTTGGAACCCATCCTGCCGGGGAAATTTCTATTCGTTGTCGAGATACAGACTTCGGTATTTTGAAGACGTCCGAATGTATCGACGGGTCCGCCGAGGCATGCTCCGCATGATGCGTGTCCCATTTTACAGCCGCTATTCTCCAGGATTTCCCACACCGACTTATTTCCTACTCTTCGAGTTTTCATCTCCTTCTCCACGTCTGTCGTCGCGGGCACGGCAAATGTGTCCACACGTACTTCCCGATTCGCGAGGATCTCGGCAGCCGCAATGAAGTCGGTAATCTTCCCTCCCGTGCACGAGCCGATGTAGCAGCGGTCGAGCCTGGTACCTTCGACTTCGCGAACCGTCGCTTTGTTGTCGGGAGAGTGGGGTTTTGCTACTATCGGTTCGAGAGTCGACACATCGTAGACGCGCTCACTGTGAAATTGAGCATCCCGGTCGCTGTATACTTTTTCATAGGGTTTCGGTGTTCTCGATTTTACGTACTCTTCCGTGACCCGGTCGGGAGCGATCACCCCGTTTTTTCCTCCTGCTTCGATGACCATATTACAAATCGTCATCCGTTCTTCGATATTGAGATCGTACACGGCTTCACCGTCAAACTCCATCGCCCGGTATACCGCTCCGTCGACGCCGATATCTCCGATGATTGCGAGAATAAGATCCTTCGCCATAAGATACGGCGGGAGTTTTCCTTCGAAAACAAATTTCATGGTTTCGGGCACTTTTAACCATAGCTTCCCGGTTCCGAGTATAAATGCCGCATCCGTATTTCCGATTCCCGTAGCGAATTCTCCGAAGGCGCCTGCCGTACACGTATGTGAATCGGTACCGAACAGAACTTCCCCGGGCCGGGTGAATCCCTCCTCAGGGAGCGCCGTGTGACAGACTCCTTTATACCGGTCGGTGCCGACATCGTAAAAATGGATCAGATTCTTCTCCCTGACGAAATCCCTGAGAATATCCACATTTCTGTTCGCGTGGACGTCTGCGGTAAAGATATAGTGATCCGGTATGATGACGACCTTCTCTCTGTCCCACACTTCGGCTTTTTCGCCGAATTCCCTTTTAAATATTCCGAACGTGCCCGGACCGCATACATCATGGGTCATCAGCACGTCGACATCGACCCATACGTTATCTCCGGGACGGACGCTCTCCCTTCCCGAATGTTTTGCGAGTATTTTCTCCGTTAATGTCATTGCCATAATCTAATCCCTGGGTAACTTTTATGAACCTGTGTAGCCGATTGAATGAATAATGTACTCACGGCGGACTATTACGGCATAGAGCGGATCGCTCAAGCGAATGTCTGCTGGACAGCGTTTTCCTTTGAACCGTTGGTCTTACGCTCCCTGACTCTGACAGCTTTGTTCAGGGCTTCAATATATGCGATAACGCTCCCCGTGATGACGTCGGTACTGAGACCTTTTCCGTTAAAGATGATGCCGTCGAACTCGATGCTCACGAACACCTCGGCGAGCGCGTCGCGTCCTGAGGTTACGGATTTAATCGTGTACTCGGACAAATCGCCCGAGATTCCCGTAATGCGCTCTATGGCTTTATATGCAGCATCCACGGGTCCGTCGCCGGTTGCGGAATCTACCCTATCTTCGCCTCCTGCAGAAAGCTCAACGACAGCTGTCGGACGTATCGAGGTGCCGCTCTGCACCTGGATGCTCGTCAGGGAGTATGCCTTATCCATATTTCCGGATGCTTCATCGATGATCGCGATGAGATCTTCATCATGAATTTCCTTTTTCCTGTCGGCGATGTCGCAGAACCGCTCGTAGACGTCGTCGAGTTCTTCACGCGAGAGTTCATAGCCGAGCTCCTGATATCTGTTCCTGAGTGCATGTCTACCGGAATGTTTTCCGAGAACCAGCGAGCTTCTTTTAATTCCCACCGACTGCGGGGTCATGATTTCATACGTGATGGCGCTCTTGAGGACGCCATCCTGATGAATTCCCGCCTCATGGGCGAAAGCGTTCGCGCCCACGATGGCTTTGTTGCGCTGCACGATCATGCCCGTGAGACTGCTGAGTAGTTTACTCGATTTATAAATTTCCTCCGTGACGATAGTCGTATCGAATCCGAGTTTTTCCTTCCTGGTTCTGATCGCCATGACGATCTCTTCGAGTGAAGCATTTCCCGCCCGTTCTCCGATGCCGTTGACGGTGCACTCGATCTGGCGGGCTCCGTTCAAGATAGCCGACAGAGAATTCGCTACCGCGAGTCCCAGGTCGTTATGACAGTGAGCGCTCAATATCGTCCGGTCTATAGACGGGACGCGATTTCTGATGTCTCTGAACATGGCCCCGTATGCGGCCGGTGTAGCGTATCCGACCGTGTCGGGAAGGTTGATGACCGTCGCACCGGCATCGATCGCGGCTTCGACAATCTCGGCGAGGTAGAGTATATCCGTCCTCGTTGCGTCTTCGCAGGAAAATTCTACGTCCCGGCAGAGATTTTTGGCGTATGTCACGGCTTCGACCGCTTCCCTGATCACCTGATCGGACGTTTTCCGTAATTTGTATTTTAGGTGAATCTCCGATGTCGCGATGAACGTATGAATGCGCGGATGTTTCGCGCTCCTGACCGCCTCCCAGCCGCGTTCGATGTCTCCGTGAGTCGCGCGGCAGAGCGCGGCGATAACCGCCTTCTCTGCGGCCTCCGAAACCTCGCGGACGGCGTCGAAATCGCCCTGCGATGCTATCGGAAATCCGGCTTCGATGACGTCGACATTGAGCAATTCCAACTGATGGACCATTCTGAGCTTTTCACGAATTCCCATGCTGCATCCCGGCGATTGCTCTCCGTCCCGGAGGGTCGTATCGAAGATCTGTATCCGTTCACTCATATGTATGTCTGAATAGTGAATATGAATAGTCTGATCGAAATATTAATTTCATAGCAATGTTCACGACTGCAATTGTCATGCTATACGGATGGATCCGGGGCCGAGTAAAGAATCGCGGCTTATTCCCCCGGATGCTTCCGGCTAATAGAACATCTCGTTTATTTGAGCCGTAATTTCAGACTCCGACCGGGCTTTGATCAGTTTCTTCTCGAGTTCTTTATAATTCCGGACTCTCATCTCGACGAGATCCGCGAAGACCGATTTCAGAGCCGGATCGCTGACCTCGCCTTCGTTTCGGCGATACAGTTCGAGCGATTCTTTTTCTTTTTCGATTACCTTCTCAAGAACCTCGACAACGGTTCCGCTTCTCACACCCGACCGCGACATCATGCCACATCTCCTGTAAGATATGTAACAAGTAGATTATTTTATGATCGCCTATATTCGTATGTTTACAACTCCCGGCCGAAGTATCCAGAAAAAATTAAGAAGCCGCCAATTCCAGTACGGCCTGACTCGGGATCGTTTTCATCAGATGATAGTAAATCCCGTCGGCAAGCGCCTTATAACTCGCCTCGACGATATTTGATGATACGCCCACCGTATTCCACGATCGGGTTGCGTCGCGGGAGGTTATCAGAACCCTGACTTTCGCGCGTGTTCCGTCCTGTTCGTCGATCACCCTGACCTTATAGTCCGTAAGCGTCATCTCCTGCAGCTGAGGATAAAATTTACAGAGCGCTTTCCGCAGAGCATTGTCCAAGGCGTGTACCGGTCCGTTGCCTTCTGCCGCGGCGATTTCTTCGTCGCCGCCTACGAGGACTTTGATGATCGCTTCGGAAACCGATTCCGCGGAGTGTGCAGGCTGATGGCTGATTACCTTAAAACCCGCCAATTGGAAATATTCGGTCCACCCTTTTTTATGCTGTTTTACGAGTACTTCGAATGAGCCGTCCGCGTTTTCGTAGCAATACCCTTCGTGCTCCCTTTGCTTGATGCATGTTACCAGGTCCTGTACGTCGGATTGCAGATCGTCGAGTTTAATGCCGAGTTCTTTGGCCTTGTACACCACGTTGCTTTTTCCCGAGAGATCCGAAATGAGAACGCGTCTCCGGTTGCCGACGAACTCCGGACGAATATGTTCGTAAGTCTCGGGTTTTTTCATAACCGCGCTGACGTGTACGCCCCCCTTATGAGCGAAGGCGCTGTCACCCACAAACGGGAGATGTTTCCGGTGCGTCAGGTTCGCCATTTCGCTGACGGTGCGGGAGACCCGGGATATTTTTTTCAGCCGTTCGTCATCAAGACAGCGGTAGTTCATCTTGATCTGGAGATTGGGGATGATCGAGCAGAGGTTCGCATTCCCGCATCTCTCCCCATATCCGTTGATCGTTCCCTGGACGTGAGTCGCGCCGCCCTGCACCGCGGTCAGCGTATTTGCAACGCCGAGATCGCAGTCGTTGTGCGCGTGAATACCTATGGTGACAGTGAGGTATCTTTTCACGTCGGCGAGAATTGATGTAATTTCGTGCGGAAGCGTTCCGCCGTTCGTATCGCAGAGAACGATTACATCTGCACCCGCATGCTGAGCCCTGCGCAGCGTCTCGATCGCGTACTGCCGGTTCTCTTTATACCCGTCGAAAAAGTGTTCGGCATCGTAAATGACTTCCCGGCCGTGACTCTTGAGAAAATCGACCGAATCCGAAATGATTTCGAGGTTATCTTCCGGTGTGATCTGGAGCGCTGATAGGACATGCATCATCGAGGTTTTGCCGAAGATTGTCACGACGGGGGTATTCGCCTCGATTAAAGCCTTGAGGTTTGCGTCCTGATCCGCAGGGTTTCCGGACCTCCGGGTACTTCCGAATGCCGCGATTTTTGCATGTCTGAGATCAAGTAACGATGCGCGTTCGAAGAATTCCATATCCTTCGGATTGGAACCCGGCCATCCTCCTTCGATGTAATGGATACCGAACTCATCGAGCAATTCCGCGATTCGCAGCTTATCTTCCACGGAGAAGGATACATCTTCGCCCTGTGTTCCGTCCCGCAGCGTCGTATCGTATAGAAATATCTGACTCATTTGATTTCCTTGCCGTTAAGAGATTTTTATCATGAGAAATTTATTTCCCCCAATTCTCAGGACGCAGCGATCTGACCGCCGCGCCGGTTTTCCACATCTCTGAATTCTTCCATTCATCCAGCTCATCCGTCAGCTTCCTGCGGTAATCGGGCGCGCTGCACGCGTCGAGAACCCGCTTCGTCTCGTTTCCCGATGTAACGCTCCGATACAGTTCTTCGAACAACGGACTGACCGCCGCTTCGAATTTCTTCGACCAGTCGAGAGCGCCTCGCTGGGCCGTGGTGCTGCATGAGGCGAACATCCAGTCCATGCCGTTCTTTCCGACCAGCGGATAGAGACTCTGCGTAGCTTCTTCGACGGTTTCGTTAAACGCTTCGCTCGGTGAGTGTCCCATTTTTCTGAGCAAATCGTACTGCGCCTTCATCACGCCGGCGATAGCTCCCATGAGAATTCCCCGCTCTCCGGTTAGATCTGAGTAGACCTCATTTTCAAACGTCGTCGGAAAAAGAAATCCCGAACCCACCGCTATCCCGAGTGCGATCGCACGCTCCCGGGCACGGCCGGTTGCATCCTGAAATACGGCAAAGCTGGCATTGATGCCGCTGCCCGCGAGAAAATTCGAACGGACCGTTCTTCCCGCTCCTTTCGGTGCAACAAGGATAACGTCTACAAAAGGCGGAGGAATTACGCCGGTTTGTTCATGGAACACTACAGAAAATCCGTGGGAGAAATAAAGCGCCTGATCTTTTTTCAGACGGCTGAAAACCAAACCCCATTGTTCCTTCTGGCCCGCATCGGACAACAGATACTGGACGACGGTAGCCTTATCGATGACGGTTTCTATCTCGGAGAAGAGATTCTCACCTTCTTTCCATCCGTCATCAATTGCATGCTTCCAACCCTGTCCCCCTTTTCGCTGGCCGATGATAACATTGATGCCGTTATCTTTCAGGTTCAGCGATTGTCCATGTCCCTGGGGGCCGTAGCCGACGATCGCAACGACTTCATCTTTGAGTACGTCGCGCGCCTTCGTCAAGGGGAATTCGTCGCGCGTCACTACTTCTTCCTGTACGCCGCCAAAATCAATTACTGCCATTACGTGCTCCTTCTTCGGATGACTGTATGCTTATTCGAGCTCCTGGTAGCCGGGACCGGCCGGGTCAGTATACCTCTCCCTGGAATTCACGCTTGAGAGCGACCCTTCCCGTCCGCGCGATCTCTTTAATGACGAAGGGCTTCAACATCTTGATGATCGCGTCTACCTTCTGTTCGCTTCCCGTTGCTTCGATGGTCAGCGCGCGCGGACTGATATCGACGATCTTCGCTCTGAAAATTTCAGCGATCTGCATTATCTCCGACCTCGTCTCGGGATCCGAGCAAACCTTGATCAAAACGAGCTCGCGTTCGACAAAACTTTCGAACGTCAGGTCGACCACCTTCAGTATGTCGATCAGCTTGTTCAGCTGCTTTGTAATCTGTTCGACGACCTCGTCGTCTGCGCGGACGACGACAGTCATACGGGAGAGCGAGTCATCGTCCGTCGGTCCGACGGTGATACTCTCGAGGTTGTATCCTTTCGCAGCAAACAGGCCCGCTATTCTGTTGAATGCGCCGAATCTGTTTTCCACGAGAATCGAGATAGTATGCTTGGTTTTCTTCGTTCCGTTATTTGACGGTATGTGCGTATTCTGCTGCAGGGTCATCTGCGCCATGCTTTTCTTTCCTTTCATCGTACAATTGTTGATTTCCTTTGGGGACCCAGATAACCTCTTCCTCGGGATCTTCGGGGTTATTCATTTCAAGGAGACCGTCCGGGATATCGATCATCTCGGAGACGCTCTGTCCGGACGGGATCATCGGAAAGACGTTGTCTTCCTGGACAACTTTAAATTCCACCACAACAGGACCATCGTTGTAGGCGAGCGCCTGTTGAATAACCGATTCGATCTCCGACGTCGTTGTGGCCCGCATACCGCGAGCACCGTACGCTTCCGCAAGCTTCACAAAATCGGGATTGAGCAACGCCACGTGGGAATATCTTCTTTTCCAGAACAACTCCTGCCACTGTCTTACCATTCCGAGATAACCATTGTTTATTATGAAGATTTTAAGGGGGACGCGGTGCTCGACGAGGGTTGCCATTTCCTGGATGTTCATTTGTATACCGCCGTCGCCGCTGATGGAGACGACCGGAAGGTCGTTCCGTCCGAACGCAGCGCCCATGGAGGCCGGAAGCGAGAATCCCATCGTCCCCAAGCCTCCCGAGGTGATATGGGATCGCGGATGCACGAAGGTAAACATCTGTGCTGCCCACATCTGGTGCTGTCCGACATCCGTTATGATGACCGCATTGCCGTTTGTTATCTCCGCAAGTTTCCGCATAACCGATTGGAAACGGATTTCCTTACCTGCTTTGAAGCGAAGCGGGTGTTCCTGCTTCCACCGGTCGATCTCAGTCAGCCAGGATTCTGTATCGAGCGGTTTGACGAGATTGATCAGTTTCTGCAATACTTTTTTCACGTCACCGACGATAGGAACGTCGACCTTGACGTTTTTACTTATGGCTGCCGGATCGATGTCGATGTGAATCTTCCGGGCATAAGGTGCAAATGCTTCAACTTTACCCGTAACTCTATCGTCGAACCGCGCACCCACGGCGATGAGAACGTCGCACTCGTTCACAGCTTTGTTCGAGTACCAGGTCCCGTGCATGCCGAGCATACCCAGCGCGAGCGAATTATTTTCCGGGAACGCGCCGAGTCCGTGCAGTGTGGTCGTAACCGGACATTGCAGCTTCTCTGCAAATGCGGTTAGCTCCTCTGCGGCGTCGGACATGATAGTACCCCCTCCGACGTAGAGGATGGGGCGCTTGGCCGCATTGATCATATCGGCAGCGCGCTGGATCTGTTTCTGGTGTCCGTGCGTTTTCGGATTGTAGCTTCGGATATAGACTTTGGAGGGGTAATCGAATTTCGTCTGCTGTGCCATGACATCCTTCGGAAGATCGACAAGGACAGGACCGGGCCGCCCTGTCGTGGCAATAAAGAACGCCTCTTTGATGGTACGCGTAAGTTCGGTCACATCGCGGACAAGAAAATTATGCTTGGTGATCGGTCTCGTTATCCCCACAATATCGGCTTCCTGAAATGCGTCGTTGCCGATAAGGGGAAGCGGAACCTGTCCTGTGAACACGACGATGGGGACGGAATCCATGAATGCATCGGCTATCCCGGTAACGGTGTTTGTGGCCCCGGGACCGGAGGTCACCAGCACAACTCCGGGTTTTCCGGTTGCCTTTGCATAGCCCTCTGCCGCGTGCGTTGCCGCCTGTTCATGGCGGGTGAGGACATGTTTTATATTCGATATGTCATGCAGGGCGTCGTATATGCCGATCACCGCTCCTCCGGGGTAACCGAAAACGACCTCTACACCTTCTGCGATCAAACTGCGTACGAAGATTTCAGAGCCTGTCATTACTTGTTCCGTTGCCTCTTTGGAAGCGTTCAAGTGCATGGCGAGTTCCTTTACGCGTTATAAGAATGTTGTTGGTCGGTGTTTGTACCGATACCGGCCGCGGGGGTTTCTTTTTTCACCGGAGAGTACGGCGTGCGGATCATGCCTTCGGGAGTGAGGTATTCGCCGAAGTAATCATAATCATGCGCGCTGTCGCCTGTCGAATCCGGTACTATCTGTTGATCGTATTGCATAAGTCGCCTCATTAATGAATATGACGGTCGCTTTACACCGGAGGCGAACCTCGTTGTACCTTGTTTCAGTTTAGCGTTTCGGGATTTGTAATGTCAGGTATGTTCTTGGTTAACCTCCGGTTATTTCATCAGCTAATAATAATTAGCCCTAGAATAACCAGTAGGTTAACAATAACGATAATAATACCGAGCGGGAGTACTACGGAAACGGGACGTGCCGATGCGATCGCATCAGGAGGGTTAAGGAGTCCTATAGATGTAAACTGTCCCATTATCCAGAGTATTATTGGTCTACTGTACTTGACTAAAGTATAGTACTGATAATAAGATTTTATACTCTCTTTGTCAAGTGTTTTTACAACATTTTTCAGGTTATTTACCCCGATCTACCATGGTCGGGAATACATCTCTTTTATTTTCTACAAACTACACGACGAACATTCCCTCTTCACAGGCATATTTGTTATATTTCTCACCTCCTTCGATATGCCTCTGACTATTCATCGGTGACACATCCTTCAGACGCCGACGAAACAGACCGGAGGTATTTATAGAGAATGCCGCTTCGTGCCTTATAGGCGGGCTGAACCCACGTCCTGAATCTTTCCGCGATCTCATTCTCCGACAATGAGACATCTATTGTTTTCTTATCTATATCCAGGGTAACGGTATCACTGTCCCGCACAATTGCAATAACGCCGCCGGTTTGCGCTTCCGGAGTTACATGTCCCACGACAAAACCGTGGGTTCCCCCCGAAAACCGTCCGTCCGTAACCAGGGCAACGCTCTTCCCCAGGCCGGCACCCATGATCGCGGATGTAACACTTAACATTTCACGCATCCCGGGGCCGCCTCTGGGACCTTCATAGCGAATGATAACGACGTCTCCAGGTTTGACAATATCGTTTTCCAGGGCATGAAGACATTCCTCCTCAGAATCGAATACACGCGCAGGTCCCGAAAATCGCATTCCCTCTTTTCCGGTTATCTTCGCAACCGCCCCCTCTTTTGCCAGGTTTCCATACAGAATATTGAGATGACCGGTAGATTTGAGCGGTTGGTTTAGGGAGAAGACGACCCGCTGGTCCTCTGCAAGTCCCGGTACCGATTCCAGATTTTCTGCAAGCGACTTTCCGGTTACCGTCATACAATCTCCCTGTATCAATCCCTCTTTCAAGAGTAATTTCTGCACCGCCGGGACGCCGCCGACCGCATGCAGGTCCTCCATGACGTATTTGCCGCTCGGCTTCAGATCCGCGATGTACGGAGTTCTATCGCTGATCGTTTGAAAGTCGTCGAGTTTCAACGGTACGTCTGCGGCTTTGGCGATTGCAAGCAGGTGAATAACCACATTGGTCGATCCTCCCAGCGCGATCGCGACGGTAATGGCATTTTCAAAAGCCGCACGCGTTAATATCACGGATGGTTTGATATCTTGTTCCAGGAGATTGAGGATCGCTTTCCCCGCCTGCCGGCATTCCTCCGTTTTCTGTTCCAACGTTGCCGGCGTAGACGAGCTGTAGGGTAAACTCATCCCGAGTGTTTCTATCGCAGCCGCCATTGTATTCGCGGTATACATGCCTCCACACGCGCCCGCTCCGGGACATGCATGATGAAGCACATCCTGCAATTCGTCGTCTCCGATTTTCTTCGACAAATATTCGCCGTACGCTTCAAAAGCGGATACGATGTCGAGTTTCTTGTCCCCGCTGAACCCGGGACGGATGGTACCGCCGTAGATCATGAGCGACGGTCTGTTCAAGCGTGCCATCGCCATTACCGAACCGGGCATATTCTTATCGCACCCCGGAAGCGCGATCACTGCATCATACCACTGGGCCTGAACTACCGTTTCTATGGAATCCGCTATGATGTCCCGTGACGGTAAAGAATACTTCATACCCTCGGTGCCCATGGAAATTCCGTCGCTTACACCTATCGTGTGAAAAATCAGACCGACGGGACCTGCTTCCCGGACGCCTTTTTTTACCACCTTCGCCAGGTCGTTCAGGTGCATATTGCACGGGTTACCCTCCCACCCCATACTGACGATACCGACCTGGGGTTTCCGGAATTCCTCTTCGGTGAGACCGATGCCGTATAACATTGCCTGGGATCCGACCTGCGCTTTTTCCGAGGTAAGACGACGGCTGTACCTGTTTAATCCGCTTTTCATGTTGTAGATCTTCTCCTGAGTACAATAGTTCATAAATTATCTGAAAATTTCATATGAATGATACAAAAGAACAATCCACAAAACAAGCGAACGGCTTGGCTTGTTTTTATTTTTTTACCTACATTTCTATCTTCATTACCGGTCTTACTTCAACCGAGCCGCCGAGATTAAAATCGGGATACCCTTTGGCAATTTCGGAAGCTTCATCCAGATCTTTTGCATTTACAATAAAATAACCGCCCACCAATTCTTTTGCTTCAGGAAAAGGACCATCGGTAACAACAATTTTGTTACTTTGTTTTGATAAGATTTTCCCTCCTTTAAGCAGTGGTTCACCACCAACATATTTATCCTGCTTCTGCAATTCCTGAATCCAGGCAAACCATTCACCCATTTTACCCTGAATTTCATCGGGTGAAAGATTAGCATCATCATAAAATCCACCTTTGAAAATAAGCATATACTTTTCCATTTTTAGCTCCGTTTGGTT
>CAZBUK010000068.1:11444-22321 GCA_964495085.1 uncultured Ignavibacteriales bacterium | reverse complement strand
AATCGTTCCGAAAACCATATACAAGAGTCTCGAAGAGGTGATGGCCGCTACCGCCGTAGCCGATATCAGACGAGGTCGGGATCGCGACCGGTCGGCATTTCCGATCGCCGCCGATAAGACAATTCAATATCTGACGGCTGACCAGAAGAAAGATCTACTCGATGAACTCGAACGGGAAATGAGAAGAGCCGCAAAAGATCTGGAGTTCGAGCGCGCCGCTGAACTTCGCGATGAGATACTCAGACTAAAAGACAAATCGTAAACCCGTCGCCCTGGCTTTCTGAATCAAATATCTTTAAACTCATCTACGGGTATCGGCATGTCCGCCGCTATCGGGTCTTTTATCCGTCATCGGGTCTGCGCACCATTGATAGATTTTATTTATCCGCCCGTCTGTCTCGCGTGTGCCGGCATCGCCGGGGAGGGCGGACTTGTCTGTCCCCGATGCCTCTCGGACTTCGAGCCGATCGTAAAAGACTCCACCGTTCACACCGAGTTGCGGGAACATTGCCGCAGTAAACTACCTTCGTTAGCGGATGCATATTCGTCGTTCGAGTTCAACAATGAGGGAGCCCTCCAGAAACTCCTCCATGCATTGAAATACTCGGGCATGCATGCCGTCGGAAAACTCCTCGGCCGGCGCCTCGGCGAATCGCTCCTCAACGAGTTTGCGGTGGATCATACCTGGACTCTCGCTCCGGTCCCGCTGCACCCCGCAAAGGAACGGGAGCGGGGATACAATCAATCGCTGTATATATGCCGTGGAATATCCGATATAACGGGAGCCGTAGTCCGTACCGATATACTCGGAAGGAACAGGAAAACCGGATCCCAGACCCGTTTATCGCTCGACGAACGAAGCCGGAACGTCCGCGGTGCATTCGAGTTTCGGCTCCACAAGACGGACCGATTGTCGAAACTGGCGATCGTCGACGACGTTATCACGACTGGATCAACTATTGGCGAAGTCGGATCATCGGTGCCGCGTAATTATTACGATTATCTGTACTTTTTTTCGATCGCATATGCTCCATTATCACCTCGTTGATACCCGGATCAGGTCTGGCTGCGGGTATCGGTCCAAAGTGTAAAGTGCCGATAATTACGCATTTGGTGGTCGATAAGAGCGTTTTTTCTTGACTTTTGGTACGCTTATTGGTAAATTTGAGTCTTATGTGTATTTACATAAGAGGGTTAGACGGTATCGGACCCTGAAAGGGAAGGTTATATCGCTTAATCTCTAATCTACAGAACATATTCATGCGATAGGCAAGGAGGAAAAAATGTCTATTAAAGTTGCGATCAACGGATTCGGCCGAATCGGGAGACTGGTATTCCGGCGGGCATTGGAAGTCGGCGGGATCGAATTCGTTGCAATCAATGATCTTACGGATGCGAAAACGCTCGGTCATCTCTTAAAATATGATTCAGTCCACGGAAAATTTAACGGAGACGTAAAGGTCGACGGCGATGCTATTATCGTGAACGGAAAATCCTACAAGGTTATGAAGGAAAAGGATCCTTCGAAACTTCCCTGGGGCGATCTCGGGGTCGATCTCGTCGTTGAAGGCACAGGCGTATTCACAAAACGTGAACAGATGGAGCTCCACTTAAAAGGGGGAGCGAAGAAAGTCCTTTTGACCGCACCGGCAAAAGATAAGGTCGATGCAACGATAGTTCTCGGCGTCAACGATAACGTCCTTACGGGGAATGAAAAATTGATATCCAATGCATCGTGCACGACAAACTGTCTCGCACCGATGGTCAAAGTGCTTCATGAAAACTTTAAAATTAAGAAGGGTTTGATGACCACCGTGCATGCTTACACGAACGACCAGCAATTGCTTGATCTGCCCCATAAAGACTTACGCCGCGCACGTGCAGCCGCTCAGTCGATCATTCCGACGACGACCGGAGCCGCACGAACGGTCGGCAAGGTGATGCCTGAGATGGAAGGGAAGCTCGACGGGTTCGCGCTCCGGGTACCGGTTGCCGACGGGTCTATCACCGATTTCGTTGCGGAACTCGAAACCGACATTACCGCCGAACAGGTAAATGAACAGATGAAAAAAGCCGCGGATACCTCTCTGAAAGGGATTCTAGAGTATTCCACCGAACCTCTGGTATCGGTCGACATTATCGGTAATCCGCATTCTTGTATCTTCGATTCGCTCTCTACCATGGCGAAAGACAATATCGTGAAAGTTGTCGGCTGGTACGATAATGAGTGGGGATACTCCTGCCGTACAGTTGATCTGCTGCTCAAGCTTGGCCGGTAATACGGACCGACACCATCATCGGACGGTACGGTGCGGAACACGCGCCGTACCGTCTATCTCTCTATAACGTTTTCCGTCGTTTCTCTATGTGCAGCGACATGGTCGCATCGTATCTGGCGAATAAAGAGAATCTCCCGCAGCATATAATCCCGACGATGGGGGACGATTTTTTTTACTATCAACCACCGACTGACCATAGAGGTGAATAGAATATGAAGAAACTGACCATCGATGATCTCGAACTCCGCGGGAAACGCGTACTGGTGCGGGTGGATTTCAATGTCCCGCTGGATGAAAACGGAAACGTGACGGACGTAACCCGCATCATGGAAACGCTACCGACACTGAAAAAAATCATCAACTCGAACGGCCGGGCGATACTCATGAGCCATCTGGGACGGCCGAAAGGAAAACGCAAGCCGGAATTCAGTCTCAGGCCGGTCGCGGATAAGCTCGGCGAACTTCTCGGAAGTCCGGTGAAATTCGCTCCCGATTGCATCGGCGTTGAAGTCGAGGAGATGGCCGCGAAGCTTTCCGACGGCGAAGTGCTTCTGCTTGAGAACCTGCGGTTTTACTCGGAAGAAGAGAAGAATGACTCCGAATTCGCCGCAAAGCTTGCCCGGCTCGGAGAGATATATATAAACGACGCCTTCGGCAGCGCCCATCGCGCGCACGCATCCACGGATGGAGTTACAAAACATTTCAGACAGTGCGCTGCCGGCTATCTGATGCAGAAGGAACTGGATTACCTCGGCAAAGCGGTCGGAAACCCTGAACGGCCGTATCTCGCCATACTCGGCGGCGCCAAGATCTCCGGAAAGATCGACGTCATTTCCAACCTTCTCGATAAGGTGGACGGACTCATCATCGGAGGCGGCATGGCATATACATTTTATAAAGCTGAGGGGAAAGAAATCGGAACATCCCTGCTCGAGGCGGATAAGATCGAACTCGCGAAGGAAATTATGAGTAAAGCGGCGGAAAAGAAAGTGCGGTTGCTCCTGCCGGTCGACTGCATCATCGCCGAGAAGATCGACAAGGATGCGGTTCCGGAAGTGGTAGACGCCGGATCGATCCGGCCCGATCGGATGGCGCTCGATATAGGTCCGAAAACGATCGATAAATTCCGGAACGAGATTATGAACGCGAAGACCATCGTCTGGAACGGCCCGATGGGTGTGTTCGAGGTCGATACATTTGCGAAAGGAACGAATGAAATTGCCCATGCCCTTGTCGATGCGACCGCGAAAGGCGCGACGACCATCGTGGGAGGCGGAGACTCGGCAGCGGCTATCTCGAAAATCGGACTTGAAAAACAGGTTTCCCACGTCTCAACCGGCGGCGGGGCGTCTCTCGAATTCCTCGAAGGGAAGGCTCTTCCCGGAGTGGATGCACTCACGAATAAATAAACCGGATTTGACGGGCACTATCCGGGAACGATTCCCGGACGGTTACCGTCAATTAGAAATATTCGGCGGTATTAATATGAACCAATCCATTTTTGCAGGTGTTTTAGCTACAATATGGGAATAGTAGAAGAACTGCTATGAGAAATTACAATTACGGCGGCGGACAATATCAAAGACCGAGTTTTTTCGGAGGGGGGTTCAGCTTTTTCCCGCCGGTAATCAAATTGCTGTTGCTAACAAATATTGCGGTATTCATCGCTTCGTACCTGCTCGGGCAGTTTCGCATCGGCGATATTCCGCTATATAATTATATAATGTATTATTTCGCGCTTCGTCCGATCGGGATGGGTTTCTGGCCATGGCAGCTTGTTACCTACCTCTTCCTGCACGGCGGATTTATGCATCTCTTCTTCAATATGTTCGCGCTCTGGATGTTCGGTATGGAACTCGAAAACGTCTGGGGATCGAAAAAATTCCTCTTCTATTATCTCCTCTGCGGGGTAGGAGCGGGATTGACGAATCTCTTCATTGCTCCGCTGTTCGCACAAGTCGCCCCGACTGTCGGCGCTTCCGGAGCTGTGTACGGCGTACTCCTCGCATTCGCGATGATGTATCCGGACCGCCCGATCTTCATCTATTTCTTGTTTCCGGTCAAAGCTAAATATTTCATAACGTTCTTCATTCTGCTCGAACTCTTCAACGGCGTGATGGGCACGAGGAGCGGAGTCGCCCACTTTGCACATCTCGGCGGAGCGCTCGTCGGATTTCTTTATCTGATGGCGGAATGGGACCGGATACCGGTAAAGCGATGGTTCGCCGGATTCAGGAATAGCCGGACCGGCAGCCTCAAGCATCATCGGGGCAGCGCGGACATACAGGATGCAAAGTACTACGATATTCCGAAGGATCAGGGAAAACGCGACGGGACCATCGATCAGAACCGGATCGATGAGATTCTGGATAAGATCAGCAAGTCCGGTTATCAGAATTTAACCGCGGAAGAGAAAAAAATATTATTCGAAGCGAGTCAGAAACTAAAATGAAAACAGAGCTCCCGATCGTTGTACAGGAAGAGAACCAGCCGGTTGCCACATTTCCGTTCAAAAGGAGGAATTCCAGACGCGTTATGGTCGGATCGATTCCGGTCGGCGGGAATGCACCGATCTCAGTCCAGACGATGACGAAGACAAAGACAGGCGACATGAAAGCGACCGTCGAGCAGATCAATCAGTGCGCGGGGGCGGGCGCCGATATAGTTCGCGTGACGGTCAACGACGCGGAAGCCGCACAGGCGATGTATGAGATCGTGAAGCAGGTTTCAGTACCGATCGTCGCCGATATTCATTTCAACCATGTCTTCGCGCTCGAAGCGATCAAAGCGGGAGTCGCAAAGGTAAGAATCAATCCGGGAAATATCGGGAAGATCGACCGGATCCATCGCGTGCTGAATGCCGCGAAGGAACGGAACATTCCCATACGAATCGGTGTGAACAGCGGTTCGTTGGAAGAAGATATTCTTGAGAAGCACGGCTATCCCACCGCTGAAGCGCTCTTCGAGAGTGCAATGCGCCATGCCGCGATCTGCGAAGAAATCGGATTCAGAGACGTGATCATCTCGGTGAAATCCACGGACGTACGGCTGATGATCGAAGCATACCGCTTGATCGCCGAACGAACCGACTATCCGCTGCATCTCGGCGTTACCGAAGCCGGAACCGCCCGGGTAGGTACCATTAAGTCCGCAGTGGGTATCGGAACGCTGCTCGCCGAAGGTATCGGCGATACGATCAGGGTATCGCTCACCGATCTGCCGGAAAAAGAAGTCGAAGTAGGGAAGGATATCCTCAGATCCCTCGGCCTCGCATCCAGAAACGTTGAATTGATCGCCTGTCCGACGTGCGGTCGTCTCGAGGTCGATCTGTTCAGCATTATGGAGCAGCTCGAGAACGCGCTCTCGCATGTCAAGAAACCCGTCAAGGTCGCGATCCTCGGCTGCGTAGTGAACGGACCCGGGGAGGCGAGCGAAGCCGACATCGGCGTTGCGTGCGGGAAGGGAGTCGGTATTCTCTACCGGAAAGGTGAAGTACTGCGAAGGGTAAAAGAGGAGGATATCGTCAAAGCCGTTATCGAAGAAGTTATGAATTTCAAAGTTGAAGAGGAAAACGGGAAGGTTGAGATGCTGATGGTGTGACGATTCGATCCGTTCCGAAAAATTGCTTCCCGATGCGACTGCTCGAAATCGGGAATCCTGCGTACCACTAATCGTTTCCCACAAATAATGCCGAACCTTTCTATGCACACCAGATACCTTGTTGTCTCTTTTCTTCTGCTCGCCGTCCAGTTCCCGCTCTATGTCCAGGAATTGCCGATCGAATACCGCAGCGGCACCTACATTACCGACCGGAGTCCCCAATCGGAATATAAAGCACGCCGTGACCGGTTGATGGACCGCGTTCGGGACGGAATTGTCGTACTAACCGGCCGCGGCGACGATCGGGGATACGGAGACGTCGGAACGTTCAGACAAGAGAACAATTTCTTCTACTTTACCGGTCTTGAAATTCCCAATGCGGTTCTCTTCCTGCTGCCGGCCGAGCGAAAAGAAATTCTTTTTATACCCGAACGAAATCTTCCGATCGAACGTTGGACGGGACCGAAGTTAGGACCGGGTCCGGATGCCCGTGAGTTCACCGGAATATCCGATATCCGATCCACGCAGGCGGGGGAAATTACCATAGATGCGCGAAGACGTCCGGTTCCCGATTGGCGGCGGACACTCGCTTCTTACCTGAATCGCGGAGAAATTCTCTCTCTGATATTGTCCGGGAGTAATTCGTATGAGCACCGGCTGGCGTCGGAGCTCAGAGAGGAAATTCCGGCGCTGACGGTCAGGAATATTATCGACGATGTCGTCGACCTGCGAAGAAATAAATCTCCGGAGGAACTGAGGCTCACGCAGCATGCGATAGACATTACCCTCGAAGCCCATCGTGAGGTTGCGGGAAAGATCGGCCCGGGTATCTATGAGTATGAAGTCCAGGCGCTGCTCGAATATATTTTCAGAAAGAGCGGAGCGGAGGGTCCGGCATTTCCCTCGATTGTCGGATCGGGTTTCTATTCGACTGTGCTGCACTACGACCAGAGCATTCGCCGGATGGAAGCGGGTGATCTCGTGGTGGTCGACATAGGTGCACGCTACGGCTTTTATTGTGCGGATATTACGCGTACCTATCCGGTAAGCGGAAGTTTTACACCGAGGCAGCGCGAGATATATGATGTAGTCCTCGGGGCTCATATCGCGGTTGCCGAACAACTCCGGCCCGGATTGACGATTTTCGATTTGAGGAAAATTGCCTTCAATCACATCAATTCGCAGGGGCAGGATGCCGCGGGTAATCCGTTGGGATCCTATTTTATTCACGGAGTGAGTCACTTTGTAGGTCTCCAGGTTCACGACGTGGGCTCGGAGGAGACCCCGCTCCGGCCCGGCGACGTCATTACGATCGAACCCGGCATTTATATTCCCGACGAAGATATCGGCATCAGAATAGAAGATATGTACCTGCTCACGGAATCGGGCTCTATCCGTCTGTCGCGCGAGCTGCCCAGGAGCGCAGAACAGATTGAACAATTGATGCAGCGATAAATAATAGATTTCCAGAAATAAATGCTCCAAGCCGGAATGCATAATCATACATACTCTCAAGGAGGTAGTTATGGCAGTACGAAGTTTAAATAAAGTTATGCTGATCGGGCATCTTGGAAAGGATCCCGAACTCCGCTACACCGCGAGCGGCACGGCAGTAGCGAACTTTTCCATGGCGACGAACGAGTCCTGGAAAGACCAGGACGGTAATGTCCAGGAAAGAACGGAGTGGCATAACATTGTCATGTGGGCAAAGCTCGCAGAAATTGCCGGTGAGTGGCTCAAGAAAGGGAAACAGATCTACGTCGAGGGGAGGCTCCAGACACGAAGCTACGATGATAAGAACGGCGTCAAGAGGTATACGACCGAAGTCGTTGTAAACGATATGATTATGTTAGGCGGAGGATCAGGCAGCGGGAGTACCGATGCTGCCGGTAAGGAAACCGCAATGGGAACCGGAACGCAGCAGGGATCAAATTCCGATAAGGAAGACGATTTACCCTTCTGAACCGTAACCGGTTACTTAATCAACGGGCTTGGAGTAATTACAATCGACTGGGTAATACAACCGGTGGTAAGTCTTGGAAGTTGACATCATAGTTTCTATTCTCACGATAGCCGGATTATTGATCGTCTCCGGCTTCTTCTCCGGATCTGAGGTCGCTTATTTTTCGCTTAACCAGCAGAAGCTTAAAAGGCCTTCTCATAAGCGAACGAAAGCAGATGACAGAATACTTACCCTGCTCGAGCGGCCGAGGAAACTCCTGGTTACTATACTGGTAGGGAACACGGTCGTGAACGTCGGTATTGCTATCACAGCCGCAGTGCTTGCACTGCGGCTGGCCGATATCTTCGGTGTCAATCCCGCCATCATGATCACCCTGGAAGTCGTGGTTATAACTTTCCTGATTCTTATCCTGAGCGAGATATCGCCCAAGGTGATAGCCGCACAGCGGGAATTGGATTTCGCAAGATTCGTCTCGCTTCCGTTATCCGTCATCTACACAGTTCTCTACCCCATATCCGAGCTCTTTCTGTGGTTTACCCGGATAGGTCAGGGAGTCCTGAAACTCGATAAACTCCGGAAAGCCATATCCACCGACGAACTGAAGACACTTGCCGAGGTAGGAATGGATCATGGTTCGCTCCGCGGCGATGAGAGCCAGATTATTCAGGGAATTGCCGACTTCGGTGAGACAACGGTACGGGAGATCATGGGCTCCCGTATCGATATGGTGACGATTCAGGCCGATACATCGATCCAGGATGCGATGGAAACGATCAGAGAGAGCGGACACTCCCGTATTCCCGTATACGATACGGCTCCCGACGATATCAAAGGTATTCTCTACGCGAAGGATTTATTGCCGTTTCTCGCAAAGGGAAAGGCAAAGAAACGTATCCCGCTGACTTCTTTAACGCGCGACGCTCTGTTCGTACCCGAGAGCAAACCCGTCGAGGATCTCCTCCGCGAATTCCAATTTAAAAAAACGCATTTTGCGCTTGTCGTCGACGAGTACGGCAGCATTTCCGGTCTCGTGACCCTTGAGGACATTATCGAGGAGATCGTAGGGGATATACGGGACGAACACGATCGTGAAACGCCGTACTATAAGCGACTCGGCGATCGGGAATACTTGTTCAATCCCACGATCGGAATTCATGAGGTCGAGGAACTGCTCACGGTGACGCTGACGAGAGAAGACGTCGATTACGATACGCTGGGCGGTTTTATCATTACGCAGCTCGGCAGAGTCCCGGAGAAAGGACATCGGTACGATTACCTCGGTCTCGAGTTTATCGTGGAGCGCGTCCGGAATCGAAGAATAATACGGGTCCGGATTATCGATAAGCGGGATTTTCCGACCACCCCGCGAGACGATATCTTCTCCTGAACTGTTTCGACGGAATACCGGATATGAAATATTTTCTACTCTCTTTCCTATTGGGATACTCGATCGCACATCGGAGCCTGTACGCCGGAGGCGCGGGTGAGGTGGGGACCGCCCGTCTGGCAATGGTGATCAGTGAACACCGGCTCGCCACCGATATCGGCAAGGAGATACTCAGGGCAGGAGGAAATGCGGTCGATGCGGCGGTGGCAACGGGATTCGCGCTCTCGGTCGTATACCCGGAGGCGGGGAATCTCGGCGGCGGCGGTTTCATGGTCATCAGGTTTCCCGACGGTACATCGACCTCGATCGATTTTCGCGAAGCTGCGCCGTTGAGCGCACAGCATGACAGTTATATAGATGAAACGGGAACGCTCCGGCCTGAATGGAGCCTGAGGGGGGCCCGCGCGGCAGGCGTACCCGGTACGGTCGCAGGACTGTTGTACGCCTGGGAAAAATACGGCTCACTTCCGCTCACCCATATCCTGAATCCCTCCGTTGTCCTCGCCAGGAAGGGATTCGTGCTCGATACGCGTGATGCGAGAACGCTGAATCTATACCGGGCGTCTCTCTCCGCTTTTCCGGAATCGCGGGATATTTTTTTCCCGGACGATCGTCCCTTGAAAGCAGGTGATACGCTCATCCAGAACGATCTCGCAGGGACGCTGGAGCGAATTCAGAGCCTGGGCCATGACGGATTTTATAGGGGTAGAACGGCGGAACTGATCGCGAACTCAATGCAGGCACATACGGGATGGATTACCGTGAACGATCTGCTGACCTACCGGGCGATCGAACGAGCTCCGCTCAGAGGTCGTTACCGGGATCATCAAATCGTGACCGTCGGTCCACCAAGCAGCGGAGGCATCGCGCTCCTGCAGATGCTCCATATGCTCGACCGGGAGGATCCGCCAGTATTCCATTCGGACGAATACTTTATACGTTATGCGGAAGCAATGAAGCGGGCGTTTCTGGATCGTTTTCTCTATGTCGGCGACCCCGATTTCGTCAGGGTTCCTCTCGAAAAACTTATACCTCCCCCCGTATCCCGGACTCCGGCAGATACCGAGACCGGCACAGGCGGCGAAACGACGCACTACAGCGTTATCAATGAAAATGGGACTGCGGTTAGCGTAACTACCACACTGAACAGTCTCTTCGGATCGAAATTAGTTGTAGAAGGAGCCGGATTTCTCCTCAATAATGAAATGAATGATTTTTCCCTGCAGCACGGAGGAGAAGATCAGTTCGGCATCGCTGGTTCCGAGTCGAATCTCATTGAACCCGGTAAACGCATGGTAAGTTCGATGACTCCCGTTATTATCGCGCGGGACGGGAAGCCGGTATTGATTCTCGGAGCCCGCGGAGGTCCGAGAATCATTACAACAGTCTTTCAGATCATTACAAATATTATCGATTATCGGATGGACCTGCCGGATGCCGTTGCTTCGCCGCGCATTCATCACCAATGGCAGCCCAGTCGTCTCGAGTATGTCCCAGGCAGTATCGGACAGATGCAGCTCAGAAGATTGCGGAATAAAGGGATTTCCCCGGTACGAGTGTCGATTACGGGACGAGCTGTTGCGATCTATGTTCGCGACTACGATATTGTCGGCGCAACGACGCTCTTCACCGGCGGCGGAATAAGGGG
>CAZBUK010000068.1:0-11434 GCA_964495085.1 uncultured Ignavibacteriales bacterium | reverse complement strand
AAGGGGATACTGATGGGTGGCGTGGAATATGCGGCGCCGATCGTCATGATTCTGCTTCTATATTTTCTTGTACCCGCCTTTCTCAACAACAGACAGCATCGGCTGATCGAACGGATGGAATCGATCTACGCCGAGAGTCTTATCCGAATAGCCCGTGTACATATTGCGGGCGGCAAAATTCGCATCCCCGCAGTCCTGGTTATCACGACCGACTTAATCGTCATACGCAACGCGCTCTCTCTCTATCCCGATGAAATCCCCTTTGAGCGTCTCAGGGGACTCTCCCTCGGAGAAGACCTCCTCCCCGCGTCGGATCAATCGACCGGAACAGACCGGACGAGCGGAATGCTCATCATCACTACCGTACATCAAACCTTTAATCTGCAGTTTACCGAACCTGACGAAGCGCTCGCTTGTAAACAGGAAATCGAACGAACGCTCTAACACAGAACAGAAAACAGCATTTATAATACAGGATAAAAAGGTAATTTTATCTGAATTTCTTGATGAGGATGGAAGGCCAAAAATAAGCAGAATGTACGTCCGGGGAGACTCGAACTCCCGACCCGCTGATTAAGAGTCAGCTGCTCTGCCAACTGAGCTACGGACGCGAACAAAGATACAAAATAATTTTCTTCCCGACAAATTTATCCCATTAACAGAGGATTTTTAGTAGGTAATTTTATATTTTACTGTATCTATAATATGTCCCGGCCGGACCTATCTAAAGGAAACCTACAGGAGGTGCTATGAGCAGAGTCGCGTCTGTATGTGTTACTCTGGTACTGGTCGGTATCATGTTCAGTTGTGGTACACCTATCGAACCCCTTCCGCCCAGCGAATTCCGTCCGCTGACGTCGACCGAAGCAAAGCTTGTCGCCGCCGCCAACGATTTCGGTTTAAACCTCTTCAGGGAGATCAATGCTGCCGAGCCCGATGGCAATGTGTTCATTGCACCGGTTAGCGTGTCATTAGCGCTTGGTATGACCATGAACGGTGCCGCGAATGGTACTTTGGGCGCGATGCAGCAAACCCTCGGTTTCGGCGGATTGGATGAAGATGCTATAAACGAGTCGTACCGTGGATTGATCGGATTGCTGACGGGACTCGATCCGGCAGTTACCATGCAGATTGCGAACTCAATCTGGTATTATCAGGGATTCCCCTTTAAAGAATCCTTCCTCGAGAGCAACAGGGAGTATTTCGATGCTGAAGTCGCCGGTTTAAATTTTTCCTCACCCGAGTCTCCAAGCCGCATCAACAATTGGGTGAAATCCAGAACCGGGGGCCACATTGAAAAAATTGTACCGGATAAGATCCCCGATGACATCGTTATGTACCTGATTAATGCTATCTACTTCAAGGGAGACTGGAAGTACCGGTTCGATACGAAGAAGACCCGCAATGGCCAATTCCGTCTCCCTGACGGCTCTACCAAAGAGGTCAAAATGATGTCGCGTGAAATGCCGATCAGGTATGCGATTACCGAAGAATACGTAGTCGTGGACCTTCCGTACGGAAACGGTTTCTACACGATGACTATCGTTATGCCTGATGGAATAGATGAAATAGAATCATTTGCCGCCGACCTGAACGAAAGACGATGGAATGAAATTACATCGTCGCTCCCTGAAAATGAAAACGAGATAATGGTCCATCTACCGCGCTTCAGACTTGAGTATCAGATCAAACTGAATGAGACGCTGAAAAAGCTGGGCATGGCGATCGCGTTCGACGCGGACTATGCCGACTTTTCCAGAATGTATCACAAAGAGCTGTACTTCGAAAATCTATACATAAGCACCGTCGATCATAAGACCTATATAGATGTAAATGAAGAGGGAACTGTTGCAGCCGCCGCGACGTCCGTCGGTGTTACATTTACCTCGCTGAAACCTGAAATTTTAGTCGACCGGCCGTTTATTTTCGCGATAAGGGAGAATCATTCAGGTTCTCTGGTGTTTATGGGGAAGATCATGAATCCGGACTCGAAATGAAATATTTATCGGTACTCCGAATAGTTCTCATCACGTTTTTCTTTTCCGGCTGCTTTTTATCACAGACGGTAGGACCGGTTGAATTCGAATTGGGCGAACCGTTCGTACTGCGCTACGGAACCGAAAAACTCCTCGACGGGGGTTCGATAAGGATCGGTTTCCCGGAGATTGTAGAGGATAGCCGCTGTCCGCGGGATGTCGTATGCGTCTGGGAGGGCAGGGCCGTTATATGGGTTTGGATGGCAACATCTCCCGTGGTGTCCGACACGGTCGAATTGGCGATCTACGGATATACCTCGGCTGCAGATACTTTGAGACATCAATATGCGGACATCTATCCTTACCGGATTTTTCTATTACAGCTCGATCCGTATCCGGATACGAGAGTCATCGTCCAAAACCGTAATTATAAAGCCACCCTTCGTGTCGAACCTGTTCCGGTATTATTCAACTAACGCCAAATGGGGAGCGATAGATGCGCAGGTAAATCTAAACATCCGATGAGCACCTGATCAAACCGAGAGGTTTTTAATATTGCTGCGCCGTACTATAGAAGGAAAGATGTATGTCCGCACTCATGTCTAAAAATATTATTCTGCAAGCAGTTCTGCTTATGCTATGCTCTGGAATGGTATCCGCCCAGCAGGCCGAACATCGCCGGACGGTCACGGTCGGCGGGGAAGGAGTCGTAAGAATCGTACCGGACATGGCGCTCGTACGGTTCGGAATCGTGACGCGCGATGACGATGCGGAGAAAGCAAGGGCGATGAACGATGCTGCAGGCAGCAGGACGCTGAACGCAGTGCGCTCGCTCGGTATCCCGGAACAGAAAATACGGCTCGAGGTCCTCCAATTACAGGAGCTGTATGAATATAATCCGGAGCGGAGAACTCAGGAGCCGGCCGGGTTCGAAGCCGTCAGACATGTCGTTGTCGAGCTCGCTGATCTCGATCTGTTGCCCACGCTGGTCGCGAGGATATCGCAGCAAGGGGCCAATAGATTGTTCGGGATTACGTACGACGTCAAAAACAAAGAAGCTGCTCAGAACGAAGCGCTGAGGAAGGCAGTTCTCAACGCGAGATCGAAAGCACAAGTGATAGCGGAAACGCTCGGTGTGAGTATCGGGCGTGTTGAGAGAATATCGGAGGAGATTTTCGTTTTTCCCGAACCATTGTTTGCACGTGGACGCACGATGGACGCGGATATGGAAACGGCATCGCCCGTCCCTGAAGCATATTCGGCAGGGGAGATCGAAGTCCGGGCGAAAGTCCAGGCTCAGTTTCTGATCGAGTAATCTGAGCGGAGGATTGCCTTTGTATTTTACTCATCCGGTCCGACCCTATTCTGGGCATGACGGGTCTGTATACCGGATTAGGTAATCGAATCAGGAGAATAAAAAAATGAAAAATCTAAAGTGGTATTTAATCCCCGTTCTGGTCGCATTACTGATGAGCCGTTGTGGCATGCCTATTGAGCCATACGTAGGGATCGCCAACGAACTCTCGCTGCATGAACGGGAGATCGCTGCATCAGGAAACACCTTCGGATTAAATCTCTTCCGTGAATTGAACAAAGAGGAAATTGGCAACAATATGTTTATCTCCCCTTTAAGCGTTTCATACGCACTGGGGATGACCCTGAACGGTGCGGCGGGTGAGACCAGGACTGCCATGCTTCAAACGATGGCGTTGCACGGCATGTCGATGGAAGAGATTAATGCATCGTACAAAAACCTGATGGCTTATCTGATGCATATCGACCCGGAAGTACTGGTCGAGATCGCGAATTCGATCTGGTATAGACAAGGATTAAACGTTGAGCAGGACTTTATCGACGTCAATCAGCAATTCTTCGACGCGCTCGTACAGGCGTTGGATTTCACAGCACCGGAATCGGTGGACATTATCAACGCTTGGATCAACCAGAAAACCCATGGAAAGATCGAGGAAGTGATTGAGGAGATAGAAAGGGATAACGTCATGTTCCTGATCAACGCGGTTTATTTCAAGGGTACCTGGTTGTATGAATTCGACGCGGATAATACGAAGGACGATCTGTTTAACCGGGAGGATGGCACTTCAATTCCGGTAAAGATGATGGAACAGAGATCCGATTTCCGATACACTGCAAATGATCTTTTCCAGGCGATCGATCTCCCTTACGGAGATGAAAAATATGTGATGACATTATTGCTTCCCCGCAGCGGAAAGCATGTCGACGATCTCACCGCACAGATGACGGCAGAGAATTGGCGGCAATGGATTGCTGAATTGAACGGAGAGAAAAGGCCGGTCGATCTGTTCCTTCCCCGGTTTACCCTTGAGTATGATATATCGTTAAAACGAGTGCTCACTTCTCTCGGAATGGGGATAGCATTTTCCGGTAAGGCCGATTTTACCAAAATAGACAAGGCCGGGGATCTATGGATCAATGATGTTCTTCATAATACGTTTATCGATGTAAATGAAGAGGGAACCGAAGCGGCTGCAGTGACGGTGGTGATTATCGACCGCACATCGGGGAGCGGAACACCCGTTATGCGTGTCGACCGACCGTTCATATTTGTAATTCGCGAACAGGAGTCCGATACGATACTATTTATGGGAAAAATCGTCGAGCCGGATTCTGATTAGTCTTGGGGATTCTACAATACCCTTTTGTTTTTAATTTATTGTTTGAGAATTCACCCTGTATTGCGACGCAGGTAACCGTAACGGAAAGAAGCGAGAGTCAACGAAACCGCTGAAATTCTCAGGGAGATACACAAGTAAGTATCTCACTGAAGTGTTCGTTTGCTGCGATTCCGGTACGTTTCTACGGTCTTTCGTATTGGAACATGTACCTCGAATAAAGAATATGAAAACTATAACCGTTCTGTTGTTCATACTACTGGTATCCGGCTGCCAGTACCATTTGCCGTTTGAGATACCCATACCCGATCTTCCTGATGAAGAGCTTATCTGGGTTGCAAAACACTATATTGGTGGAAAACAATGCGATCCGAATGAGAGATATTCGCCGCCGGATGTGACAGCCATCCTGAATAGAGCGGGTATAATGGTATATGATACGGAAATCGCTCACCATGCTGTCTGTCGCGCATGCGGTTGTCCGACTTATTCGGCGCTTCATTCCGCACTCATATCCAGGGACGATGTCCGGAGGGCATATAGGTTGGGATTCGAGCTCAGGTCGGAAAAAGAGTGAGCGTCGGATTCTCCCTCCGGGATGACGTTCATTTCCGCCACGACTCGCCGTTCCAGCACATGTCCCAGAACTTCAATTCGTAACGGCTCGATATCACGAACAGTTCGGACAAACGATCCTTCTTTCTCTCCGAGGTATATTCCGCCAGTCGGTTCATTTCCGTTTTAAGCCAGTCCGAAGCATCGGCAAATTCTTTTGATGCATACTGAGCGATCCAGTCGGCATACCGCTGATCCGGCGGCGGGTCATTCTTCGCGAGATGCTGACCTACGTATACATAGCCCCATGCGCATGGGAGCAAGGCTGCAACCAGGTCTGACATATCGCCGTCAGCCGCGGTTCGGATCAGGAAATCCGTATACGCACGGTTCGTAGGCCACATCGAAGTGGCTTCGAGTTCATCTGTCGTGATCCCGAACCGCTTCGCATAGTCGCGATGTAGTGCCATTTCGGTATTCAACGTGAGATTCAGAACCGCCGCATACCAGCTCATCGATTCGAGCAAATCCGATTTCGCAGTTGCCCATGCGAAAACTCTTGCAAACTCTTTCAGATAGACGTAATCCTGAACCACCCATCGTTTGAATTTTTCCTCCTCAAGCGATCCGTCGCCGATGCCCCGTACGAAGGGATGAATCAACTGCTCATTCCAGATCGGTGCTACTCTCTCAAAGAGAATGTCGGTAAATGCCATTTCCGCTCTCCGGTGATTATAATTTCTGAACTTCGGTATTCTTCCTTGTAAATCGTCCGATCACCCGGAAACCGATTGACCTGATCCGGGCCAGGTTTCGCCGGTTACAGCCATTTCCCAAAAAGCGATCTCATACCCGAGGGTCAGTCGATAGTATTCCTTCATCCGCTCATGGTCCGTTTCGCCGGCGCCCGAAGCGAGCTTGTTGAGTTCATTCTCGAGATAGGTGACATATTGAGCGAATGCATCGCCAGCCCAGTTCTCCACGAATGGAAACCATTCCGACTGCCGATCGAGTCCGTCACGGACAATCTTCCAGGATTCATGGTATGCTTTTTCTGCGGTATAAAGTACTGTATACACGACCGGGTACGATTCATACGCGGCGGTTGCGAGAAGGAACTGTATGTAGGCGTGGTTCGTAAACGAGGGTTCGACGTTATTGAAGTCGACGCCTACGGCGCGGGCGCGTTCCTCGAAGAGCAGCAGTTCCTTCTGAAGCATCGCTACGACGCCGGAGTGGGCTTCCCAGTGGCTCAGGGGGGCTTTCGGTATCATCGCCGAGATGAAGGGGATAGCCGCTCTAACGAAAAGATAATCCTGGCGCATCCATCTGACGAAAGTCTCCTTTTCGATCTTACCATCCCTCGTCTCGATAAGAAATCTGTGCCGCAGCATGGTCTCCCACATCTCACGATGGTCGGAATAGAGTCGTTCGCTGAATTGCATATTCCTGGTCTCCCGAGTATGAATGTGTACAGTCGAGAGGAAGGAGTTCCGGTGCCTGTGTGCGGATCCCGAGGTCGAAGTGCGGCGCTGACGATGGAGGATGTGAAGTCTGTTCTTTGTGTCGCCGTTCCTCCGCCGGTATTATCCGGATCAGGTTCAAAGGGTGTGATCTCAGTTCCGGCAAGTTCCGGAACACCCCTCTGCGACTGCTTATAGGTAACGGTAGGAAGATACAAAATCTTCCTCAGGATGCAAAACCGGACTCAGTCTTTTTCGGGATTTCTTTTATGAGTGGTAAGCTTCCCGATGTGTATAGATTCAAGACCGTGTTTCTTCCGGATATGATCGAGTGTTTTGAGCATCGACTCTCTGCGATTCGCGGTTGTATCGAAAAGATCGTCGATTCGCTCATCGGTCGTCAGGTTGGAAAGCCCGACGCCGATGAGCCGGACCGGGGTGCGGTGATCGTACGCCTTGTTGAATAGTTCGTATGCGACTTTTCTCACGACCGAATCGTCGTCGGTGGATTGCACGGTTTGCGATCTGTTCAAGGTGCTGAAGTCCGGATACCGGAGCTTGATGCTCACGGTCTTTGCCCTGAATCCTTCGCGCCGTAGACGGTAACAGATCTCTTCGATATGAACCGCGAGGAGCGCGTCGAAGTCCGAGCCGGGGGGCAGGTCTTCTGCGAATGTCTCTTCCGAACTGATGCTCTTACGTTCCGACTCGGGAACGACATGATTCGAACTCAGTCCATGTACGGTCTTATAGAGATCACCGCCGAATTTCCCGAGCATATCACTCAGGCGGCCGGCTGACAGCTCCTGCAATTGAGCTACACTCCGGAATCCCCTATCGTGCAGCATTGCTTCGGTCTTGGGTCCGATCCCGGGAATCTCGCCGATTTCCAGCGCCCCTAAAAATGATTTCTCTTCACCGACCGGGACTACCAGGATGCCGTGGGGTTTCGCTTTCCCCGAGGCGATCTTCGCGATGATTCTTGTTGTTCCCATCCCGAAGGATATCGGGAGTCCGAACTCATCGTCGACCAGTTTCTGGAGCAAAAAAAGGGCTCCGGGGAGATCGTTACGAAATAATTTTTCGCAGCCTGTCAGATCCAGGTATCCTTCGTCGATGGAGGTCTGCTCAATAACGGGGACGATATCCTTCAGCCGGTTGATAATACGTGACGATGTTTCGTTGTATACCCCATGCCGCCCGGAGATGATGACGAGATGGGGACACAATTTCAGAGCGGTTTTCATCGGCATCGCGGATCTGACGCCGTATGCGCGGGCTTCATATGAAGCGGAAGCCACGACGCCCCGTTTATCTGCCGATCCTCCTACAACCAGGGGTTTCATCTTCCCCGAAGCATCCGTCTCACGAAGTGCAGGATTTAATAATCGCTCTACGGAAACGAAAAATGAATCGAGGTCAAAGTGTGCGATATGGCGTATCATCGGCTCGTCGGTGAAAAATCCGGTAGCGGTTGCCGTACTCCGTTTAAGTATCCTGCCCCAATATACATAATAAAAATTAATATCAGCATAATAGTAGTGGACAGATACATTTTGATTTTACATTTATTCCTTAGTATATTTGCTACCGGCAAAGAGCGATGTTCGACGCTGTAACATATCCACACATAACCGAAGGAGATCAGATTATGAAGACGCTCGGACTGGTTTGTATCGCAGTATTATTCCTTGTGGGTTGCAATGGTTCGCCGGGGAGCTCGGGTGTCGTCGGATACGAGATCGTGGTGGGTGAAACGGCTGTCGACGCAACGGTGATGAAGCAGCTCAGGGTAGATTGTCCCGAAGGGAAGACGGCGTTGGGAGCGGGCTGGTCGGTACTCGATTCGACGAGTGCGATCCTCGATGGCACTGCAACGTATTTTGAACCGTCATTCGACGGCTCGCACTGGCTTGTAAACGCCCGGAATAACAGCGCCTTCGCACCCGAATGGAAATTAAGGGTTCGCGTCGTTTGCGCGGTTGTTGCTGCGGAGCCGATGTAAATCCCGTTCATATCTTTGAGGTAATGTTCTCATTGGATATGTAACTCCTCTACTCAGTTCGCCGTGGCAGCATAGTCATGGTGAGCGAGGCCGGGAAACGGCAACGGCATTTTCAATGTGAACATTTTTTCAGGTTCAACCGGAAAACTACGGTAGGGTACATCACTGCACGAAATGTGGACTGTACGAATAGAGGGATCCTTACATTTCTTCCGGCAATTGATTTTTAACGAATAATGTAGTATTCTCTTGCCACCGCATCGAACGAGGAGTCATATTCGATCGGATGTTTCCAACTTCCGGTTCGATACGCAGCTCTCCGCACCGGTTATTCTTAACCGGGATCAATTCGTTCAGGATACGGGTATTCGGCGGAATCGCCGGCATACATACTTCACTAGAAACGATTGAGCACTGAAGAGTACAATCCCGCATGGTCACACTCCATTTTCTCGACTGGTTCTGGATCGTTTTGTTCCTTGCACTGATGATTGGAGCCGGCGTGCTCTTTTACCGGCTCGGGAAACGTTCCGAATCCGATTTCTTTCTTGCCGGCCGCGGCTTGCCATGGTGGCTTCCCGCTTCATCGGTGTATGCGACACATACGGCGACCGATACGCCGATGTGGGTGACCGGTGTAGTATACCGTTACGGTCTCGCGGGAATCTGGTATACATTCTTTTCTGCATGGTGCGCGATAAGCGCGTTCGTGACCACACGGATCTTCCGCCGTTCGCTCGCCTATACGCAGGCGGAATGGAACACGCTCCGCTTCGGAGGGCTCGGATCGGAGCTGCTCCGGGGATGGATATCGGGATGGCAGATATTCATGAACATGTTCATCCTGGGATGGGTCGGTATGGCGATGGGGAAGATTTGCGCCTACTTATTCGGTTGGGATATCTGGATCGGACTGGTGCTTTTCTCATCGCTCTGTGCGATATACGTGCTCGCCGCGGGTTACTGGGGTGTGGTCATGGCAGATTTTCAGCAGAGCATTATCGCGCTCGCAGTGATTATCATCGTATCGTTCTGGGGAATTTCGGCTGCGGGCGGTCCGGGCGAGATCGTGGCAAAACTAACCGATATGGGTGAAAGCTGGCGCCTGAATCCGTTTGCGTTCACAGGTTGGTTCAGCGGAGATTTTCCCGCGGCCTGGTTCATCACGATGATGTTTATCGCGCTGCTTGGAGGGTTCGGGATGGGGACGAGCATCGACTGGTACGTTGAAGCGCAGCGTATCCAATCGGCGCGAACGGTGCGGGATGCGAGCTACAGCATCTGGTGGGGGACCGCATTCGTGCTAATGCGAAACGCGCTCTGGGGTGTTGCGGTTCTGGCTTTTTTCGTAATGTACCCGGGGATCGAAAACGCGGCGGATTATGAGATGGGATGGTTCCGACTCGGTTTTGAATTCCTGCCGGTCGGTATGATCGGATTTTTCTTCGCGGCGATCCTTGCGATTCACATTTCCACCATCTCCACACATCTGAATCTCGGCGCGATGTATGCCACACGCGATCTCTATCATCACTACGTGAATCCGAAAGCGACCCAGAAGCAGCTCGTCTGGGTGGGCAGAATCGCGACGGCGATTTTACTTGTCGGCTCCTTCATTTACGGTCTTATGATGGAAGAGATCACCGAGTGGCTCATTTTTGCGCTGTGGTTGATGGCTGCGGGGGTGTGGCTTCCGAACATACTGCAGGTTATCTGGTGGAGATTCAATTCCTGGGGGTACCTGTCGTCATGGATGGCCAATCTTGCGTTCAGTTGGCTGGTCGTATGGGTGCTTCCGGCATTCGGGGTCATACCAAGACTTCAGGACTATCAGCAATTCTGGCTCCTGATGGGGTTGGGCGCATTGGTCTATATACCGATTACGTTCTTAACGAAACCGGAAAATATGGATCATCTCGTCAAATACTATGTCATGTCGAGACCGATCGGATGGTGGGGACCGGTCCGTAAAGAAGCGGAACGGAAAGGTCTGATATAATTTAAAAGGAGTTCAGAGATGCCGCTCATTCGAAGAACATGGACAGCAAAGGAAGCCGACGAGTGGACCAGGGAAGACTGGATCACCGTCGTGATATCGCCGTTATGTTATATATTACTTACTCTCGGCGTGTTATGGTCCGTCCTGCTGAGACCCATCGGGTTTATCGTCATGGGTATCGGGATTATCGGCGTATATATTATGCACTGGATAATTGATCCGAAGCTCAAAGCCATATCCGAGGATTATGAGAAGAAACAAAAATTATATCTGGAAAAACTGGAGCGGGCCGTCCGCTGGGAGGATGAGTAATGGATACAGGTCTCTCGATGGTAATAGGAATGTCGATCGCGTACGCAGCATCGTTGCTCGGAATGATCCTGGCGTGGGTCTCATACAGGAAACATCGTAAGAAGGAGGAAGACGTGTGAAAACTCTCGATATGACAGCCGTATTTCTCCAGGGAGAAACATCGATGGTCGGTATAATCGTTCCGGCCGTGGTTTTCATTATCTCATTCATTTTTACCTATGCGCTGTACCGTCATTTTTCCCGTAAGGGTACCTCTCCTGAATCGAGGGAGAAAAAATGAACGTAGGAGCGGAAACTATTAACGAGGAATACACCATACAGGAAACCCGAAATCAGGTGATTTAATCGAAAACGCAGAAGTTTTATTATCTTCCTGAATACACATCTGTCCAAAATAAATATAAAGAATTTTGAATGGTTCAGGTCCACCAAGCCGAAATCGTCGGGGTTGTGGGGTGGAGACGATGGTGTGC
>CAZBUK010000067.1:0-22479 GCA_964495085.1 uncultured Ignavibacteriales bacterium | reverse complement strand
TTCTGGAGCACCACAGCGTGTATAAATGCTCCATAATGTTCACGCTCCCCCATACACCAGGAAGTCTCTACCTGGCATTGGGTACGCTCGCGAACGCGCATTTGAATCTGTCTAAAATAGAATCCCGTCCGATTCATGGGAAACCGTTTGAGTATGTATTCTCGGTGGATTTCGAATTCCATCCGGAGAATTACTCCTTTATAAAGACCCTGGTCGGCGATTTTGCCCAACTCACGAGGGAAAATAAGGTACTCGGCTATTACAAAAAAGCTGAGATGGATATCGCCGGATAAACTGCGATCCGCGGCGACCGCGTATGTAAAATCTCTCCCTTTATTCCGGATATATACAACCGGGAAACAATCCCCTCATTTTGCACAGCTATTTTTTATGGGACACATGCACACTCCGCAGAATTACCGGACACGTCTCCGTTTCGTGTCGATTCGATTCAGAAAATCGATTCGATGGGATACACGTGTACCAGGTACAGATAAAAGAATAACAACGAGATCATGAGGATAATCACACCGAGAACGGGCGAGCTAACCTTTATTCCCTTCATCGAGGCAACAACCTCGGTTAACTCCGCCTCGCCGGGACTACCGGTCCTTTTCGCACGCCTGAGCGATGCATGGAACTGAACTCCCGAGAAATATATCCCCGCCGCCATAAGGAGAACAACCACGATAAATATAATCTTTGAGGATAAGAGCTGCCAACCGAATACCTTTTCCCTGTGGGCATAACCCGACAACCGGTAGTCGAAGTAACCGCGCAGAGATGCCAGATAGCTCGCTCTGGTCGAATCGTCGAGCAACTCGAGCGATGTGTGCTCCGGCAGAACCGGTATAACCGGCGACGGATCCGTTCCCTCTCCCCGATCCTCGAAGATCGAGTCGATGAGGGATAGAGGATCTCTTTCTCCCGCTCCGGCGGTCGAATCTCCCCCCGCGGCATTCGGAGATACCGTTGCGCTCATGAGGAGCGATACGGCTACGGATATCAAGATCAAGCTGCCTCCCTGTCTTCCGCCGGAAGAACTATTATTCCGATGTTAAACGATCTATGCATATCATTCTCAATTGGATTTTCTGGTAGAGTGTCCGCGGTTCATCCGCCTCCCGCTGCAGATAATGGGCGATCGCCTGATCGTTATTACCGACGAGCTTTCTGATCATTTCAAGAAGGGATTCCGCATGACCGTTCATCCATTGGGTAATGATCGGCTCCCCGGGCAAATTCGGAGGAGTATCGGGTTGTGCCTGCAAAAATAGAAGCGTCTGCTTGGTACCGTCGGGAGCGGTTATTTCCATACCGCCGTCGAACAAACGTTTCTTGGATCCGTCGGGGTATTGAAGCTCGACCGATCCGTCGGGCAGGATGGTTCGCTTGGTTGCTCCTGCGGGTGGGGCCGTGTGTTGAGCAAGCACTCCGGGTTGCACCGTCATCAAGGCGAAAGGCGCCTTGGCAAGCTGAATGGAGAGCAGTCTTCTGAAATCCCTCGGATAGTTTCGCGGGATTTCATAATGAAATGCAGGATTCACCGAGTGCAGAGTCACCCCGAAGCGCACAATACCGCCCGGTTGCGCATCGATCTCAGTGAGCGGTATCGCGATTTCCCAGATCCGGTGAGGGGTATGGGATTGATAGGAACGGGTAAACCGTGTGCCGATGAGAGCTTCGGTTGCCTGGAGGCCGGTATATCGCCCGGGGCCGCGGAAGTACTGCTTGCCTATCCTGTGGCTTCCGGGATATAGCGCGTAGGCAACATCGACTTCCGGTGTGATTGTACGTTTGCCGTCCACATCAAACGAGAGCGAGAAATAATCACCCCATGGAGAAGCCTGCAGCGGCGGATCGTTACCCGTATCTTGGGTGACATCAATGAGCAGATATAAAAAACGTGCGTCGTTCTGGACTAGTATCCAACCGGCGTTCAGCTCATGTTTATGAGCCGCAGCCTGTTCCCATTCAACCGCTCTGGCAAATCCGTCTATATCCGGCGCCGTCGCTGTCCAGATGCTCGTCATCGTTGCCGGTTGAGCCCATGCCGTCCCAGTAAACAAAAACAGACCGGCAAGCACAGGTATACAAAGGAACTTACAAACGATTCGAATAATCATTATAGATAACCCTCCCATCAATATATCACCGACGGTGTTCATTCATATATGAGATTCGGATAGTTTATAATTATCTCCTGGTCGGTATAAGACGCTACGTCGCCGCTACCGATCGGGTCGTCATCTTCCGGAACCTCCACCGATCGTCGGCCGGAATCACGTGGAACCGGAGTATGAAATGCCGCGCACACTTTATATACAATATTCTTTCCTGACTCGCAAGCTCATGAGTAAACGATGATAAGTATCGAAAAATCAGCGCCTTCGTATTTCCCTCCTTGATTGTAAGGGGAATTTTCGATATACTTTCCCCAGAACTACCCAGAGGTATGATGCATGTCGCGGAACATTGAGCTGATCAAAATCCGTAATAACTCCTCGGTTCCGAAGTACCGGCAGATCATCGACTCGATTGTTGAGGCTGTACGGGAGGGAACCTTGAAACAGGGAGACCCGATCCCGTCACTCAATACCTATGTCAAAGTTCACGGACTCTCTCAGGATACCGTCCTGACAGCCTATAACGAACTGAAGAACCGTAACATCATTACTTCGCAGGTAGGCAAGGGATATTACGTTAAAACCAATACAGTCCGCGAGAAGCACCGTGTCTTTCTGCTCTTCGACAAACTGACCGCATACAAAGAAACTCTCTACGAATCCTTCAAACTGCATCTCGCCGGCAAAGGCACCGAACAGATCTTCTTTCATCATAACAACCTGAAGGCGTTCGAGACCTGGATAGCGGATGCAAGCGGCAACTACACCGATTACGTCATCATGCCGATGAGAGATAAGAGAGCGATCCGGTGCATCCGGCGGCTTTCCCGGCCCAGAGTGGTGATTCTCGATCTCGGAAGGGATATGCTTACCGATGCATATGCGGGGATATACCAGAACTTCTCCGCCGACCTATACAATGCCCTCGCGAGCGGATTGGACCAAATCAGAAAGTACCAAAGAATGATTCTGGTCATGAGACATTCCACCGGACACTTTGCGGATATCCGGGACGGTTTTTCGCGGTTCTGCACCGATCACGAGATCGAATCGGCCGTTCTGTCAACCATCGGATCCGGATCGATCCAACCCGGCGAAGTCTATGTAGTCGTCGACGATCACGACCTCGTCGAACTGGTGAAAATCGCCGGGATGAAAATGCTCGGATTAGGCTCGCAGATCGGACTCATCTCCTACAACGACACACCTCTGAAAGAAATAATCGCCGGAGGGGTAACGGTCGTCTCGACCGATTTCGGGAAGATGGGTGAAACACTTGCGGACATGATCATAAGCGGTAAAAAAACGAGCGTTGATAATCCAAGCCGATTGATCATACGGAACACCCTTTAACTTTTTACCCCGGGTTTTACCATGCACCGCCATTTAGAAATAATCGAACCTTCCGCTGATCTGCAGCCGGCCGACGGCTACCTGTCCGGCGGCGGGATTCTGCAATCCGATCGTAGGCTCAAACATCTCTCGTCGGTATTCGAAGACGAAGATGCCAGGCTCCGGATGGACGGCGAGCAGCTCGTGTATTCGGTTCGTTCGTTTTTACCCGTAGCAGAAGGTACTCCCGGCGGCCTTTTCTTCGGAACCTCGACAATTTATCCCGGGAAAGTCAAGCATGAATATTTTATGACGAGAGGGCATCTTCATGTAAACGCCGACCGCGGCGAATATTATTGGTGCCTCCGGGGAGAAGGCATGCTGATACTGATGAACCGGGAGAGAACGACATGGGCAGAGCGCATGCTTCCGGGAAGCGTACATTACATCAACGGTTTCATCGCGCATCGTGTCGCAAACACCGGAACCGTTCCATTGATATTCGGAGCATCCTGGCCGTCAGACGCCGGTCACGATTATGAATCCTTGAAACCGCGCGGCTTTTCGGCACGCCTCATGGAAGTCGATGGAAAACCGATACTTGTAGGACGTTAATAAATGACAATCGTCGTCGACATGGGCGGTACCGCTATTAAGATCGGATTATTCGAACATGGTAAAATCCTTTACCTGACATCGATTCCCGTCATAGGAGAGTCATCGTTCGATCCGCATCTCATCCTCATAGAAAAGTCTATTGCCGCGCTGCTTTCAGACAGGAATACGGGCGCCGATAACTGTATTGCGATAGGTTTCGCATTTCCGGGCATTGTCGATATCGACCGGACGATGGTTCTCTCCTGCAATAAGAAATACAGCGCTGCAGTGGGATTCGATTTCCCGGACTGGGCCCGGAGGACGTTCGGTCTCCCGATAGTCCTGGAAAATGATGCACGATGCGCGCTCATTGGCGAATGGCAATACGGTTCGGGTACGGGATGCGACAACATTGTGATGATCACGCTGGGTACCGGCATCGGGTGTGCAACATTAATACAGGGAAAGATTCTACGCGGTTCCCACTACCAAGCAGGATGTCTGGGTGGCCACTTCACCGTGAATTATAACGGAGAAAAATGCGGATGTGGTAATACCGGATGTGTCGAAGCCGAGGCTTCCACATGGCGCCTCCCCTCGCTTGCAGCCGCATCCCCGCTCTTCCAGAATAGCAGACTCAAGGATGAGCCGCACATCGATTATAAAACCGTATTCAGTCTGGCCCGTCGCGGCGATGAATTAGCCGACCGGTTGGTACAACATTCCATTCGTGTGTGGACTGCAGGCATTATCACGGCCATTCACGCGTACGATCCCGAAGTTGTTATACTCGGAGGCGGGATAATGCGCAGCGGAGAGGTGATCTTACCTCTTATCCGTTCCATCGTGAACGAACACGCCTGGACCCACTGGGGGAAGGTACAAATTGTCAAAGCGAAGCATTCCGATTCCTGTGCGCTTCTCGGCGCCGGCTATCTTGCGGAACAGATTATCCGGCACGTCGACCAAACCGCCAATTGACCAAGCGAACCTTATCAGACAACGGATTCTATTATATGGCATCAGAATATACGAACCATCCATACGTTGAAGTTACGGGAGACTTTACCTGTACGCGGGGTTGGAAGGAGATATGCGACCGGCTGCGGAAAACGATCGGAATCCGGGGCTCGAAAAAATACATACTGTCGGTTGAATGCTACCAGGGCGTGCTCGACGAGGAGATAGTTGCTCAACTTACTACGGGATTGGATCCATCGCTCTTTGTTATTGCCGACGAGGCAATGTATGATGAAGAACTGATCAGAAAAATGGTCTATCCCGATGTTACCGACGACCGGGTGTTCGGTTATCTGACAAGATTGAATATGAGCAACTTCTACGACCCGGAGAAAATCCTCGAAGCGCGAAGAAGAATCGAGGCCGCCGAGGGACTAATCGTCGTCTACGGCAGGGGCGCCTGCCTGGTATCGGGAACATGGGACGTGCTTGTCTACGCCGATATGGCTCGCTGGGAAATTCAAATGCGGATGAGACGCCACGAGGTAGATAACCTTGGTGTGAAAAACCGCGACGAAGGCGATTGGATGCTCCTCTATAAGCAGGGATTCTTTGTAGACTGGCGCGTATGCGACCGGTGGAAGAAGAAACTTTTCGACCGGTGCGACTACTTTCTCGATACCAACACCAAGGGGGACCCGAAACTGGTCGGCGCGGACGCAATTCGTGAAGGGCTGCGTCAATGCGCGGAACAACCGTTCAGCGTCGTACCCTTTTTTGATCCCGGTCCCTGGGGTGGTCAATGGATGAAACAGGTCTGCAATCTCGATCCCTCCCCGCCCAACTACGCATGGTGTTTCAATTGCGTTCCCGAAGAAAACAGTCTGCTCCTGATGGTCGGAGGAGTATTGATAGAGATTCCATCAATCAACCTTGTATTTTTCCAAACCCGGAGATTATTGGGAGATCCGGTGCATGCACGGTTCGGCGACGAATTCCCTATCAGGTTCGATTTTCTTGATACCATGGGGGGCGGAAACCTCAGCCTGCAGGTTCATCCGCTTACCGAATATATCCAGGAAAAATTCGGCATGCACTATACACAGGATGAAAGCTACTATCTCATGGAAACGGGTCAGGATGCGGTCGTATACCTCGGATTAAAGGAGGAGGCGGATACCGCTGCGATGTGGGACGAACTTCAAGCTGCACAGCGAGGCGGGGGGAATTTCAACGCCGAAAAGTATGTGCAAACCTGGCCGGTGAAAAAGCATGATCATGTACTGATCCCTGGTGGAACGATCCACTGCTCGGGGAGGGACAGCATGGTGCTGGAAATAAGCGCAACTCCCTACATCTTTACGTTCAAACTCTGGGATTGGGGAAGACTCGGACTCGACGGCAAGCCGCGACCGATCAACATCGAGCATGGAAAAAACTCGGTGCAGGAATACCGCAGAACGAATTGGGTGCAAGAGCACCTTGTCAACCGGATTGAAAGAACGGCGGAAGGGGACGGCTGGATCGAAGAAAGAACCGGACTGCATGAACGTGAATTCATCGAAACCAGGAGACACTGGTTTACCAAGCCGGTATTGCATAACACCGGCGGCGGCGTGAATGTACTCTGTCTCGTCGAGGGAGATGAGATCCTGATCGAGAGTCCGTCAGGAAAGTTTCAACCGCTCCGGATACATTATGCGGAAGTGTTTATCGTACCCGCCGCGGTCGGAGAGTATGTCATCAGTCCTTCGGAAAAAGCGGCCGGTAAACAGTTCGCAACCGTGAAAGCATCGGTCAGATTCTGAGGGGTCTAGTCGCTCTACACCCGATACATATCTTCACTTAAAACATTTACACGTACATAACGCAGAATTCAATGGAAACTAATCAGAATCGGATGTATCTCCTGCTCGTCGCAGTCGTTGCTGCGCTCGGCGGATTTTTATTCGGATTCGATACGGCGGTAATTGCCGGGACGCTCCCCTACCTACAGCCTCATTTCGATCTTTCGGATTTCCAGCTGGGACTTGCAGTCAGCAGCATCCTGGTCGGTTGCATGGTCGGCGTTCTTGCGGCGGGCAAGCCGGGAGACCTGTTCGGGCGGCGGCCGCTGCTCGGCATCGCCGCAATTCTTTTTATGATATCCGCACTGGGAACCGCCCTTGCGTCGTCGCTCTGGATGTTCGTTGTGTTCCGGTTCATCGGAGGATTGGCGGTCGGTGCGGCCTCGATGCTCTCCCCTATGTACATCGCGGAGATATCGCCGGCGAAACATCGGGGAGCGCTCGTTTCGCTGAATCAATTAACGATCGTCATGGGAATACTCGCTGCATTCTTGACGAATTATCTCCTTTCCGGGACAGGCGATCACAACTGGCGGTATATGCTCGGGGTAGAAACAATTCCGGCTCTGATATTTTTAGTCGCGCTGCAATTCGTACCAGAGAGTCCGCGCTGGCTTGTCCTGATGAAGAAAAATCCCGAAGCTTTTCGCATTCTTTCAATCATCAACGGAAAAGACCAAGCGCTTCAGGAACTCAGGGAAATCGAAATGTCCGTAGCCGATACCGGGGAATCCGGATACGGGGAGCTCTTCCGCGGTCGGGTGCGGTACTTCCTCGTCATCGGCGTCGTGCTTGCGGTATTCCAGCAGATAACCGGTATCAATACGATCATGTACTACGCCCCGGTTATTTTTCAGAAAACGGGCCTCGGAGCGGATACCGCTCTTCTCCAAACCCTGGCCGTCGGAGGGGTTAATTTTCTCTTTACCCTGGTCGCAATCAGATTCATCGACCGGGTCGGCAGAAAACTGCTGCTCATCATCGGCTCGGTGGGTATGACGATATCCCTCGCAGGCCTATCGGTTGCGTTTTTCCTTGAACAATTCGAAGGCTACCTGGTCTTGTTCTTTATTTTACTGTATATCGCATCGTTCGCCTCATCGTTGGGACCTGTTGTGTGGGTCGTGATCGCGGAGATCTTTCCGAATCGTCTTCGCAGCAAAGCCGTTTCGCTCTCCATCGAAGCGCTCTGGTTTGCATGTTTCATTGTGGCGCTGACCTTTCCGGTTCTGCTCTCCTCCGCGGGGGGAGGTTATACGTTCGTTTTATTCGCCGGTATATGTATTCTCAATCTCCTTTTTATTTATAAATTCGTTCCGGAAACGAAAGGCAAATCGCTTGAAGAGATCGAGCGGCAATTACTGGGCGAAGAGTAATATGAAAGAAGTAGAATCGTTACGCATATGAACACATCGGAACACGTTGGCTTCTATCCCGGATTTGCTATATTTCCTTCTGCGGGAAAACCCGGTTTCGAATACGGGCCAGGGGTATTCGGTCCCGAGGTTGAAATCCGAAGACTTCGCGATATACAGCCAAGTCTACTGGATCCCGAATGTTCGGGACCCGATCCCGTGTATGCTATCGCTATGGATATCGGTAAAGCACACCACCGGCGGCTACTGGTTGAACGCGATCTTCTCTTTGGAGCAGTCGCCTATGCAGCCGGGAGACTCGGCCGGGAGCCGGTAAGAAGCCAGGGCCACGTTCACTCAGTTTCTTCACGAAACGGCTGGTCGACTCCGGAGGTATATGAGATATGGCGAGGAGCTGCGGTAATATATATGCAGGAACGTGTAGAAGCCGATCCGGGAAGATGCTACGCTGTCCGGGCATCCGCTGGCGAAGTAGTCATCGTACCGCCGGGATGGGGTCACGCAACTATCAGCGCCGATCCGGAAATACCCCTCGTTTTCGGAGCCTGGTGTACCCGGGACTATGGCTTTGAATACGCCGCCGTCCGCAGCAGACAGGGACTCGCCTGGTACCCTGTCATCGAACCATCAGGCAACATGGAGTGGATCGCAAATCCTGCATACCGAAAAAGTCCCCTGACCCTTAAAAAACCCGGAAAATACGAAGCTTTCGGCATCGACAATTCCAGACCGATATACACAATATTCGAGAACTCCCCTGATGCGTTTTCCTTTGTCCCCAATCCCGAACTTAGAGCCGCGGACTGGGAATCGTTCGTGCCTTAAGTACGACGTTTGGAGCATCGGCCGTCCGCGGTACCGGATGAACCGGTAATTTCATTCTTGAAATCCTTCCTTTGTACACCTGCCGCATGTGAATACGCTGATAACTGATATATTGTGAGATTCCGCACAGGTTATCTGTGTCCGTTCTCCTATTTTAAACCCGATACACATAGTCCAAATTCAGCAGAGATTCTCAACCGAAACAGCCCATGATTGCTCCCTTAGTCGGTACCAGCAAAGCTATCAAGAAAATTATCAAACAGATTCACTGGTTGTCGGGCATTGGCGATAATATACTTATCATCGGTGAACGGGGTGCGGGAAAAGGCGTCATTGCGAATCATATTCATGCCGCGAGTTTTAACTCGAATTCTCCCCTCCCACAAATCGTAATCGAACCCGCTGGTATTGCTGAAAAGGAACTCCTCGTCCAGCTCTATGGCAATGACGAAGAACCCGCCCCGCATCACTGCGCATTGGGCGGTATACTCACTGTTTTGGCGGAAGGGGGAACGGTACTCGTTAAGGAAATCGAACGGTCGGGGTTTAGGAATCAGAAAGTTCTGCTCAAATTCCTGGAACAATTGAAGCATACGAACGGCGAATCCGCGGCAAATCGAATCCGCGTCATCGTCACGATGAAACACGATCCGCAAAAACTGGTTCACAAAAGATCACTGACGGTAGGGCTTGCGGACCATCTCGCTTCCTACCACCGGTTGTTCGTACCTCCGCTGAGGGAGCGGAAGGAAGATATACCGCAGCTTGTCGAACACTTCGTCGGGGAGGCATGCCGGAACATCGGAATTGAAGAACCGATCATCGACATACAGGCGATCGAGATCCTGGTCAACCGGCAATGGGAGAACAATATTTATGAATTGAAGGCGGTCATCGATCGTTCGATCCATTTCTCGAAAGGCGCAACTTTCATGCTGCCGCAGGAGATGGTCGCCGGTACCGAAAAGGCCGCAGGCACACTCGAGAAGATATTCGAGGCCTTTGAAAGGATCAAGAGCCGGAGTTCCGTGCTTACCCGAACGAATTCACCCTGAACCAGAATACGTTGCTCTGCGCTTCGGGCGTATCACTGCTCCGCCCTGCAATTCACTATATCGATGGTCTGAAAGAGGTTCAGCTATAAAAATCCGGCGAGTGCATACCTCTTCCCCCGCCGGATCGTACGCGACCCATTCAAAACAATGAACGGGTATTATCCCATGACCTTCTTCCGCAACTCCTCTACCTGATTCGCGAGTTGACCTACCTGTGTTGCCAGGCCGGTCACCGTTTGGATTAACTGCTCAAGTCTGGGATCCGGACCTACCGGGATATTCGGATCGAATACCGGCTCTCTGACCTCGATCTTCTCAGGTTTCTCGAATTTCTCATGTTTCTCATGTTTCTCCGGCTTTTCGAGTTTTTCATGCTTCTCGAACTTCTCGTTCTTCTCGAACTTCTCATTCTTCTCAATCTTCTCGATCTTTATCTCTTTCAGCCAGTCTTTCGCCACCTCGGGAAAAGGTTTATCGAAGAAATCCTTAATCGACGTTTTTCCCACCTCGAAGTGTGGACTCTTGCCCACCATAAATCCGAGAATAGTACCAAGTTCCCGTACACGCAACTCGTTCAGCGGAGTATCGAGATTGATCCGAACCTCGGGCCGGTCTTTCTTCGATACAAAGGGCTGCTTGGATGCGTCTGCAGTCCCCTCTGCGCCTCGTTTCGACTTTGCCATATGTTATGCTCCTTGCGATTAATGAACGTTGAGTTATCGGAATCGATACGTCCTACATCTTCGCTGCGCCACGAAATAATTTTTTTTAACGGTTAGGTCACCTCCTTTTCCACACCGGATCGAATCGATGCACCATGATGGAGGAGATCTGCCAATGCTGCGCTGATCGGCTGACCCGAGTATTTTTCATAGTATAAGAATCCGGGAGCCGGGTTGACCTCGAAGCAGTAGTATTCATGTTCCGGTGTCTCTTTGAGGTCGATCCCCGTCATAAGCAGCCCCAGTTTTTCAGCGAGTAGGAGACAGGAATTTTCCACCCCGGGCGGCAGGATCGTCGGTTCCATTTGCACCTCCTGTCCGTCATGCCCGGCGTAGCGGTAATCCACCGCTTCAGATCGAATCCGAGTTGCGAACAATCTGTCGCCCACGGTATGTACCCGTATATTGTCTCCCGGGATGTACGCCTGAAACTGAGCAGGACCGTGCCGGAGCAGGGAGAGGCGAGACAACTGCCCGGAATCCAGCCGGCGGACGATTGAGCGTATACCGCTCAATGATTTATAGATAACATCCCCCCCGTGGTCTGAGTAAAAACGGTGGGCTGATTCCGGTATGTTCGTAACAAGTGTCGGCGGTATGAGCAGACCGCATTCCCGGATCAGCAACGCCTGATATGCCTTGCTGTTGTTCGAGAGCCCATCTCCGATACGATTGACAACCGGGCAAGATAGATCCTCGAGCAAGATCATAAGTCCGGTATCGTATTCATAGTACATCGAGGATACCGCTCCTGCCGCGATTCCCGCAGGCGGGAGGCGGCCTTCGGCTCCAAGATACCTGATAAACACCCCGGTAATCTCATCGATATCCAGCTTCCAATCCGGTCCGGTTATATATCCGCGGGGAACAGAATCTTTCCATCTCCAGGTGATCTCGTATCCGGAAGGATAGTTACCCAGATCCAATATTCTATAAGGATAGCCACAATCGTTTAACCGGGCGCAGACAAGTTCGGTCACCCGGTCCGCAAGTCCGCCGCACACAAGGATCATGTGATTTCCTCCTCAACCGGCTGTCCAGGACTGTTTCGGGATCCCTCTTCCGCAAAGAGCAGATGTACTATACCTTCGGCGATCATCCGGCGGGCGTCTGCGCCGAAACGTTCAATATGCGGATGAGGATCGACGGAAACGACGCACACTCCCTCGGACGTTGGAGCGAAAGCTAATTCCACAAAGGCGAGTCCCGCGGAAGCCGCGAATTCACATAAGGCCGCCTCTTGGCGTTTCAGAACTCCGGACGGTTCGCCATCCCAGACAACCCGTTCGCCCACAACGCACACCGATTGTGGTTGAGCGTACGGAGCAGCGAGACCGATCGGCATGTATCGCTGCATAGCCGCGAGACCGCTCCATTCATGTTCTCCGGCGACGATGTAACGTGTCTGATTTGTCAGCGGACCGTACACGGCTCCGGGTATTCCTTTCGATGCCAGATTCTGTCCGAAGGACCGGGCTTCTTCTTCTGAATTTGTAATCAAAGTTTCCAGGGTAGGAAGACCGGAGCGGTTCAGCAGCCGGTGCCACGATAGGAGGGGGATGTACGGATGATACCAGATTGCCGATGGATACCGGTTAATTACCGGACAATTCAAACTCCACATCCAGGCGAGCAGTGCCGCCTGAACCTCGGTCTGCATATAGACAAGATCATCCGGCTCCCATCCGTCCGGATCGATCCATCCCGTGTTACGAACCAGCACACCTTCGATGTCATCGCTGGGAACCGAGGGTTCACCGTTCCACCCGAGTACGCTCAACGAACGTTCGTTATCCAACCACCAATCGAATCTTGCAGGCGACAGCAGCGGATTTATAATCTGGCGAACCGGATGGTTCCGAAACTCCAATTCGGCACGAACACTCCGACAGCATGGATCCTGAGGATGACCTATCAGTAGGAACATACACTGCCCTTCTATTCCGGTTTTTCTACCGGGATCTTTCATCCGGCCGAGGATCGCGGATTCATCTTCACTCGGATCCGTATTGTATATGAATCGATCGGTTTTCCGATCGACCGGACTCACCGGAGTACGACGAACGGCGCTCCGATACGAATAAGAACTTATATGAGAATTACGTTTTATGGGTACGGATTATAAGATGCAGAGCATCCGGGGTAGGTAGGTTGGGTCGGGGAATATTTGCGTTTAGTCTCCGTTGCGCCTCGCCTTGCCTGCTCCTCTCAAAGTCACGGGTAGCATACACACATTTTCATCGAAATGCAAAATGTGCACACTCAGGTTCGATTCGTATGTGTGCGATATCGGCTGAAATTCACGGGTCCACATTAATTATTTCTAATAATCGCACCCATACGAAAGATCTCGATAATTATTACGAAGTGATTATATTCGGCGATAGCCGGCAGATCGTTCGATCACCGTGCCGGTACGGTATTGCGGTTAACTCGAACTGGTGAGTCGTTGAGGGGAACAATTTGACGGAATAGCCTTATTCCCGAAAAATCGATTCATTGCAGAAGATGCACATGTTCGGAGTGGTTGTAGTCGCCGCGTTGTAGCCGAATTCGAGGGTATCAACGGCGGAACCTCGGCTGGATCACTCCGTAGTAATTTTCGGAATCGCCGCCTTCAGGCTCTGCAGATGATCAGCTCCCAATGCTCTCGCATGGAAAACCGAATAACCGGATGCTCCGCTTCCGAGCGAAGCGTGTACGGCCTGCGACAGCTCCTCCGGATTCAGACGAGGAACAAAAAGCCCGCTGTATAATGGCGCGCGTCCTGCCAATGCAGAGACTCCCTTCATCGTCTCTGCTCTGATCCACTCGATGTTGCCGTAGTAAAAATTATGGTACAGCATCGGCATATACCCGTCCAGGTTCCAAACCATCCATTGCTGGCGCACATGTTCCCAATTGGGGAAGACCGCGGCTGTAATCTCCTTACCCGAGCGGCGGGCGATCGGTACAAGGTGTTCGTTAACGAGACTGGTTATGCTGTCATACCGGAAACGGCGCCATTCCGCATTCAGACTGGGATCATCCAGTCGTCCCGGATCGATGCCGGTCAGTTCGTTAAAGTCTCCTCTACACACGTCGCAGTAACAATAATCGAATTGCGGGTACTCGCGATCCTGTACGACGTTATATTGCTTCTTCAGAGCATCTGCTATGATGACGTCGGGGTAGCGGATATAATCCAGATGAATACCGTCAAGTTCGCCGTATGCCGCGAGCTCCTTCACTCTCAATTGAAGAAATTCTTTAACTTCCTCTCTGGACGGGCATAAAAAGTTGTAATAGTTTACATAGGCGGGATTTACCAGTGTCGATTCTCCGTTTCCGTTTACACTGAACCATTCCGGACGGGTTTTCTGAATTTCCGGGATGTTGCATGGCATGCACCAGATCCATGCATGCACTTCAAGTCCTTCGCTCTTTGCAATCGGCAAAAGTCTCTCAAGCCATTCGCCCCCTACCGGCAGATGTTCGCTCCCGTAGTATGCCGTTTCGCTGTCGAATACTTCGGGGAGTACTGCATGTATCCCTGATTCACGCAGATGTGCGAACATGGATCGCCATTCGTCGTCCGATACATTCAGATTGGTTGCAATCCATGCCCAGTTTTTTATTTTCCTTCGGTCTTCCGATAATGTCAGAAGCCGATTTCCGAGAACAGATCCGGGCAGTAATAATCCGAGCGTTCCCGCACCCAGGTATTTAATAAATTCTTTTCGCTTCACGTTAGTCCGTAATGATTGTCAGGGGGTCCGGCGACACAAGGTGAATCGATGCGGCGCCGCGTGAGATATCGGTTCTTCTGAATATATATAAAAAATCGCCGACATGCTGAAGAGGTGTTACCGAATTTCATCATGCCGGCGATCATTCATCCTGTATGAACTATCTTACATCGAATATGCATCACTTTATCTGACTAGCATCATGTGCATTGTTTTCGATTCTGCGCCCGACGTCATTCGATAGAAGTAGAGGCCGCTGGCAAGGCGCGAGGCATCGAAAGTAACCCGGTAGGTCCCCGGATTTTTCACCTCGTTCACGAGGGTCGCGATTTCCTGCCCGATCAGATTGTAAACCTTCAAGACTACTGTGCCGGTCTGCGGTACGAGGTATTCGATCGTCGTGGATGGATTGAACGGATTGGGATAGTTCTGCCGCAGCACAAAGTTTTCAGGGATCCCGTTCGGGTCGCGACCGACGTTCGTTGCAAGACGAGCTTCGGGAAGAGGCCATATGGGTACCCAATCGGCGGCTTCATCGACCTGCGTTATGGCGTATCCCCATACATCGGTGGCGGCGGTACCCGATCGGACTTGCTCAAAATAAGCGAGAAGTCCGATATCGTTGCCCGTCGTACCGTTCAGAATCTGTTCATCGATAGAAGCATCGAATCCCGGATCGGCGTGTACGTTTCCTGTTGCCTCGAGATTCGGGTAAGCATCATTGTCGGCGAACATATCCACGGTCCGGTGATTCATCCACACCGGCGTATGAATCCAGTTCTCGGCGGTCGAATTCCAGGTCGACCAGAAATCGGTCAACGCGGAGGGCCAGTATACAACATTATCATTGACCTCAATTGTTCTCATTTCCTCGGCCGCATCGGGATCGTCGGGATTGAACATCTCTGAATTGTGCACGTCGAGCGGTTGAAATGCAATGACGCCGTAGGTAGAATCCGGCTCCCACAGATTATCCCACCATGGATGCTCGGTCTGGTCGACGCCTCCTGCATAGTTGCCGTAAAAGATGTTGTTGTTAATCTTCGCTTCCGTGGCGTTAAATATGAAGAACGGATTCTTAAACGTATAGACGACCTTGTTGTCGACGAACTCGAAATAATTCATATAGAATTTCGTAACCGGCGCTGCGGCGTATCCGTTGACAGCAATCATCCGGTTTCCGACCATGCTCAGCGTATCCGTATACGCTTCGCCGGGCCATTCATTTCGAATCACTTCACCGATGTACCACTGGTTCGGATGCACCATATTTCTGAAATGCGAATCGGTGATAAAAAAGCTGTCCCAGTTTCCGTTATACCCGATTGCAAACGCCTGCCAGCCGTCGAACACGCTGTTATCGACGCTGAGCCTGACATTGTCCGCCGAAACCTGGATCGCAACGCCGTCGGCGTTCGCGACGTTGTTGGTCGCCTTGGCAAGCAGGTAGAGGTTTTGTATGGCGACGGCGGTTTCGTTTCCGGTAATGGAGAAGACAGTCGGCGGAATGCTGGCGTCCTGCAGAACCGCAGGTTGAATAGCGGGCGGTCTGCCCGTAACGGGGTCGACGACCCCCATGATGGTGATGCTCGCAGTGACGGTCACCGCATCGGTGAACTTATACGTCGTATCGAGTGAGACAAGCCGGTACACCGTGTTCGCCTGCGAGCCGTCGATTAGCTCGTTGAGATATCCCTGGGTCGCATAGATATCGACCGTGGTCACCTGACCTGTCAAGATAACCGGAACTCCGAGAAACAACGCCACCGATATCGAGAATATCAATCGTTTCATAAGATCCTGCCTCCTATTTGTGTAAGATATTTGATGAATAGTTCCTCTTTAAAACTGCCAGCGGATTCCCATATTCGCCGTCATTCCGTACGTCTCTGCTGATCTCGGAATGTGAGCGTATTTCTGCAGCACATTGAGGTCTCTTTCTCCGTTAAGATTGTTCACCTCCCCGTAGAGTTGAAGCGACAACCAGGGTAGTTTCTGCCTGAATGAGATATCCCAGCGATTATACGGCGCCGTGATGGCTCTCAGCTGCGGCCACTGGCTGACACCGACGAAGACATCGTCATGATAGATCATTGAGACGCGGATCGAGAAATCTTTATAATCGTAGCCGATCGAGACGTTGACGATATTATTCGGCTGGAAGAGCAGTCTGTCGGTAAACGAGGTATCAATATCGGTTGCGCTCGTCGCGCCCGCATAGACGTATGGATATTCCGCCCTCGAGTAACCGCGCGTATAGTTGACGTTGAACACGATTCCTTTGAACGGATGCGGCAAATACCAGAAGTGAGTCTGCCAGTCCACTTCCAGACCCCAGTTATTGATCATATAGGGGCTGTTGACGAACGTGCTGATCGTATACGTCAGATGAGCCGCCGGATTCCGGTCGGTGAGATAGTATGGCTTCGCTTCGAGTCCGGCCTTGTTGAAAGTCCAGGGATAGATGAGGTTTTCGATCCGCTTCAGAAATCCGCCCACGGTGAACAGACCGATCTTGTTTTCGAAGAAAGTAAAGTACAGGTCGTAGTTCGCCGAGCGGGACGGTTTCAGTAAAAAGTTGTTCCATGCGAGCGCGGCCCCGGTTGTTACGTCGATGCGCGGCAGGATCGCATTGAAATCCGGATACGAGATCGTGTTCGAGTACGCGAGACGGATGTCGAACCATGAAAACGCCTTATAGCGGATATTCAGATTGGGGAGCCAGTACGGGTGCCGGACGGTGATCGTCGTATCGGAGTGGTCATAGCGCTGATACGAAAGCGGCGATTGCTGGCCGCGAATTCCCGAATATGAGGTCGTCAGGGTCTGGAACCGGATTCCGGGAATTACCATGAGTTTCCGGCCGATATGGAACGTCGTCATCGCATATCCGGCGGCAAGGTTTTCTTTACCGGAGTAATTATTCGTGATGGATAAATAATTGTTCCGGGCAAAGGCCTCAGCGGAACCGGCAGCTGCAAACGCCTCGAAGTGCGATTGAGCAAATCGCACCAGGTCTTCGATCATCCTGAAGTGCATCGGATTATGCATCTCAAAATCACCGTCGAGAAATTTTCCATAGTTATAACCGGGATCGACGAAGAACGAAAGCGGAATCGACAATGGATCGTTCGTTTGAATGCCGAATTCCCCCACGATCATCTGCGAAGCTCCGCGGGCGCTCGGTGAAATAAATGTTGCATTCGTACCGAAAACCTCGGCGCTGTATGACCGTCGGTTGATACGGTATAATCCTCCGAATTTAATTTCGGGAGTGAAGTTCTTCGAAATAAAGACCGGAACGAGGACGTCCAGCGAAGCAGTGATCGCACGCTCCTTCGTTCGCCCGCTCGTCGTCGATATGGTGTTCAGCCGCGTTCGCGCGGGATCGGTTAACACTGCCTTCGAAACGACCTTCGGATCGAGGTTCTCGACGTTTTCGAACTGGTTGATGCCCGCAGGCGACTGATAAAAGGTCACCGCCCAGTCGTCCGGATTCACCGTTTCGGAAAGATTATGTGAGATCTTCGCACCGACATGGGCGAAGGGGAGCTGGCGTTCGATATTGAGCGTATTGCTCATCATCTTCAACTCGGTTCGCGAATAGCCGAGAGAATATACATGCTGGTTCCTCGCCCCGGGGCCGAGATAGATGGCCAGATTCTGGCTCCTGTCTACGATATCAGTTATTCCCGAACTGATGAAGTTGGTCAAACCGATCTTACCCGACCGCTGTTTATAATCCAGGAGCAGCGCACCGTTTACCCGCCGTCTGTCGCGGTGAATATCATGGAGGGTAATCGACTGGGTAAGATAATCGACGTGATCCGCTCCCTTGTTCCGATATGCAGCGCCGAACTCGTTCGATGCGAGATTTCTCCGTTCAAAGTTCGCTTGTACGAGCACGCCGAGCCTGTCGTTGAACAATCGCGTCTCGATGCCGGGAACCAGTTTGTAGTTGTTATATTTATTATAAGCGTTCGACAGACCCGTGTAACCTCCCTGTGCGAGCAATCTGAGTCCGAACCGTTCCTGGCGCCCGTCCGCTTCTCTCAATTTAAAGTTAACGGTTCCGCCGAGGACATCCGCATCCTGATCTGCGGTAATCGTTTTAAAGACTTCGATTCCCTGAAGCATATCGGACGAGATCATGCTCAGGTCCGCGCTCCGGTCACCCGGATTCGACGAGGCCATCCGCACTCCGTCGATTGTAATGACATTGTATTTCGGGGCGAGACCGCGGACCACAACCTGAGTCCCCTCCCCTCCTACCCTGGTGATGTATACGCCCGGGAGTCTGCCGATAGATTCCGCGGCATTTGCATCGGGCAATTCCTGAATCCGTGTCGATGAGACAACGCTCACGATCGACGAGGATCCGAGCTGTTGGTTGATCGCCCGCATCTGTCCTTCTGCCTGGGCGGTAATGGCGACTTCGTCGAGAGCCAGACCGATCCATTCCAGTTGGACGTCTATGTGTAAAACCCGTCCCCCCGCTATCGTGAACTCGATATCTTCATTTCGAATATATCCGATGTATGAAACCACGAGTCTGTAGGTACCTGCGGGTATCCGGCGGATTAAATATACTCCGTCTTTATCCGTCGCGGCGCCAATGGTGGTACCTTGCAAAACGACGTTGGCACCTTCGAGCGACTGTCCCGTGGTTTTGTCGGTGACGATGCCCGTTATTTCTCCCGTTTCACGGTCGATAGTCTGTTCGGTTGTGAGGATAGCCCTGTTCGGCGGTTGAAGCAGAATACCGACATTAAAATCGGATAGGAGTTCATTGAACGCATCGGCGACGGTAATGAATTCTTTCTGCAGTGTGACGACCTTTCCGGAAGGCAGCATATCAGGGCTATATGAGAGGAGGACGCCTCCCTTATCGGCAATCGCCCGAAGGGAATATTCGAGGTCGGCGTCCTTAAGATCGACCGAAATGATCAAATCGAACCGGTTGAAATTAATCGGACGGATGTCGCCGATCCTGTTCCCTGCCGTATTTTCCTTTGCGACCCGTTCGGTCGTTTGGGATACCGCCGCAGAACTGAAGATACATGCCGCGAGCGCCGAACAGACGAGTACAACGAAAAAGCGATACGTCGATCTACCCATACCTGAGTTTCCTGACGAATACGTAGCCCGTTATTTCATCAAGTAAAAACTGTCGTTTTCTTTTTTATATGCGACATCGATCGTCAGAGCGATGTTTTTAATTATCTCATCGATCGATTCCGATTGATACCTGGCGGTAATACGGCGCGTAAGAATCGACGGATCGTCGACGCCGATGATGATATTATATCTCCGTTCAAGTTGAACGATCACCTCCCTCATCGGCGTACTCTCGAAGATCAGTTCCCCCCGCATCCATGCGAGCATAGTGGAAACATCCGCGAAAACCGGCGCACTGCTTCCCATCTCCTTGCTCCATGTACTCATCATGCCTTTGAGAATGGTGACCGCCTGTTCGTTCAGATCACCTTTTCCTTTAAGGGAAACGCTTCCCTCCGATACCGCCACCCTGACGTCGCTGCTTTCGGATGACCGTGCGTTCACGTTAAACGATGTGCCCAGCACCTCGATTTGCGCGTCTCCGGCAAACACACGGAACGGTCGATTGGCATTGTGCGCCACCTCGAAGAAAGCTTCCCCATCGAGCCGAACCTCACGGGCATCGCCGGAGAACCTCTCGGGAATAGCGAGTGCACTTACCGAATTCAACAGGACTCTGGTACCGTCCGATAAGACGATCCGGGTAAACTGTCCTTTACCCGTCACGACGTCTCTCATCGTGATTTCGTTTGTGATTTTACTTTCGAATAAGCCAGATTTCCACATTATGTAAATTGGGGTAAGAACTACGAGGATTACTACAGCCGCAACTTTGAAGACGGCGGGAATGTGCGAGGGTCTATGCGCATGGATTCGTCGTCCCATAGGGGGAGCCGGAATATCGGCAGCAGTTTCGGTACTCTGCGGTTCCCCGGATTCGACAGCGGTTGTGAATCTATCCCAAGCTCTATCTACATCCCAGTCGACGTTTTTGCTCCGGGATTGCGCCCAGATTCTCTCAAGTTCCGATAGAAACTTTCTTGCATCCTCGTTTGTATCGATCAGCTTTTGAACCTCATCCCTCTCGCCTGATGGGGATTCATTTAAAAAGTAACGTATGATCTTATCTTTCAATGCTTCTGTCCTATCCTGTATGTTTCGATAATATTTGCCGGTAATTGGCAAAATTTGCCGGTTGCCGGAAGCGAAGCCGGTATGTCCGCTATAGTACATGACAACCGAACCGGGGATTACCCTTACAACCGTTAGAGAAAAATTTGCATTGTTTCGGAGGAGAAGCCTATTCTTTAATTCTCGACGACGCATCCGGATTGGTTTGGGTATTGCATCGAAGATACAGGCAGACCGGAAAAAGCATACCGTACGAAAATATGAGAGCTTATGCGGCCGGATTGTACGTGAGAAAGGAGATCAGGTATACTCGGCGAGTTTTTCCCGCAGGTGTCGGAGCGCTCTGCTCATCTGCGTTTCCACTGTTTTTACGGAGATGCCGAGGATGGCGGCAATCTCAGAATATTTCAGTCCGTCGTCTTTTTTCATCAGAAAGATCTGCCGGCAGCGATCCGGCAGGCGGGCGATCGTTTCACGAACGGAGCTTACGCATTCATTCTGGAGATATTGGGATTCAGGCGTCTGGTCGTCGACAAATCGGGTTTCTACTTCGTGCCCGAAGCTATCGCCGCGAATCTTCCGATGCTTAGCATAGTTAATTACCTGGTTTCTTGTTGCCCGATACAGATACACAACCGGCAGCGACTGCGGATTCCATGATTCGCGGTTTTTCCAGATGTTCAGAAACACGTTTTGAACCAAATCTTCAGCCGCATCCCTCGATCCGACTAAACGGTACGCGTACCGGCAGAGGCGTGAATAGTAGGAACGGAACAGCTGCTCGAAGACCGAACGGCTGCCGGTGCGGATGAGGTCGACCCATTGGTCTTCCGGAATCGAATCGGCTAGTTGAGGAGAGAGAGATCTGAAGTTTTTAAATCGCGAGGTAGACATGCTGATTTAATTCCCCGGATCCGTTCCGGTGTTTTCCGACGAGTCTCGTGCAGAATTTTTCGTCTGGGAGAGGATATGCACGATATTATGCGCTAATTTATGTACAAAAAGGTATAATGTCAATGAAGGGGATGCGCGGGGGACTATAGTAGCGGCGTAGATAGCGGTTTTGATAGAATATGCTGAGTGATTCGGTGAGCCGTTCGGATTTCAATTCTCCAGACCTTAAAGAACGACAACGGATTAAACGGATGAAGCGGATTATTCGTTACGGGTAGAATAGTAATTCTACCGTAATCCGGTTAATACAAAACAGATGAAACGGATTATTGAACATTATGTTAATTTCAATCGGCAATAGTAAATTGATCACATTCCTAATCGGTGATAACAATGGAATCATCTCATCCGTTCATACCTTTACTTCTGTGGGTTCTTTTAAAAATCGTCGAGAAGATGTTTGATATATGGTGCATGGAACTTTTTATATTTTGTTCACTCTTTCGTCCTGTAGGGCGACCAGACTCGTCGGCTTATGAATAATATGACATTATATCCTCCCGGCAATACGACCACTTCCATTGCTCCGGATGTTCGACATACCCGGCTTTGACCGGGTTGTTGAGAACATAGTTAATGATCCGTACCAACTCGCCGTTATTTCTAATTATGTGATCGTAACTTTCGTGCTGCCAGAAGGAACCGGAACGATGAAGGATTCGATTCGCACGCAACGCGGTATACTTCTTGATAGATGCGAGTAAATCGGTAACTATGATAGGGGTAGGGAGAGAGTGATTAGCTCTCCCCCTCCCTCCGAACCGGACG
>CAZBUK010000066.1:0-22531 GCA_964495085.1 uncultured Ignavibacteriales bacterium | reverse complement strand
CATCGTTAATGCCGTCTCCTGCCATGAGTACGCCTATCTGCGTCTCTCTGAGACGTCGGATATAGCCTATTTTTTCATCGGGGAGGTTGCCTCCCGAGGCTTCATCGAATCCAAGCAGATTCGCCAGGCGAATTACGATAGCTTCTCTGTCACCGGACAGTAGAACCGTCCTGATGCCGAGTTCTCTGAGCTTTGGGATTGTCGCATGAGCGGCCTCCTGAATTCGGTCCCCGAGTGCAATAATGCCATGAATTCTCCCGTCCCAGGCCGTATAGACAAATGTCGCGTCCGGAATCACGTCCTGCTGCATAATCCCCCGGTCGGTCGCGATGCCGTTTTTCGACATGAACTCCCTGCTGCCGACCAAAACCTCAGTCGGCGCTCCGTTGACCGGAACTTCTCCCCGAATCCCCATACCGGGAGTAATCAGACTCCGGTTCACCGGAAGGAGCGTATATCCTTTTCGCTCCGCATAACGTCGAATACCCTGGCTTAACGGATGTTCGGAGTTTCGTTCAATCGAAGCTGCTACTCCAATGAGTAATGATTCATGTATATCCGACATTATGCTCGTTACCTCAAAATCTCCCTTCGTCACGGTACCCGTTTTATCGAATACTGCGGTCCTTATCCTGCCGATACGTTCCATTGCACTTGCGGATTTTATCAGAATGCCGTTCGCGGCTGCGCGTCCGATAGCGATCGCCGCTGCAATGGGACTGCCGATACCGAGCGCGCACGGGCAGGCAACTACCAATACAGCGAGCGCATACATCATTGCCAGCGAAAGGGGTATAAAAAACGACCAGACGACAAATGTCGCAACTGCCGTGAGGATGACGGCAGGAATAAACACCGACGAGATTCGATCAGTTAATTTTTGCAATGGAGTCCGCGTCCGCTGTGCATCCTCCATAAGCCGGATAATGCGCGCATAGACGGTCTCACGAGCATCGGTACTCGTTCGTATCCGGATCGCGCCGTCGATATTTATGGTGCCCGCAAAGACGTCATCTCCGACGGTCCGGTAACCCGGAACTGGTTCGCCCGTGAGAATCGCCTCGTTTACCGAGGTTTCGCCGGCGGTTATCTTGCCGTCCAACGGGATATATTCTCCCGGTAAAACTCTGACGACCGATCCGACGGGAACATCGCGGATCGGACGTATCGCTTCCGTTCCGTTCTCTATCACCCTGACCTCGTCGGGCACCATCTCCATGAGCTCCCGGATCGCCTGCGTGGAACGGACTTTCGCGGATGCTTCCAGATATCTTCCGGCGGTAACCAGCACGATGATCATGGTTGCGGTATCGAAGAACATCCCCTCCCCGCCCGTAAAAACTTCATAGGAAGAATATCCGTACGCGGCGATGGAACCGAGAGCGATGAGGCTGTCCATCGAAAGATGACGGCTCAGCAATTCCTTGACACCGTTCCTTAAAAATGGATACCCCATCAGGAGGATAACCGGCGTCGATAGAACAAAGAGCAGCATGCCGACGTACGGCACCGCCTCCGGTTCGATTCCGAAACCATGCCATTGATCTGCGTAGATAACCCAGCTGAACAACATCACATTCATGGCGAGAAAAGCGGAGATACCCAGCCTGAGCAGAAAGAGGGTCGCTGTGCCGCGCTCTCCCGTTTCACCGGTCAGAGAGTGCGTGAATGAACATCCGTAGCAGCAGAAGTGTAGTATACCTTCATGCCGACGGCGCGTTACACCCCCTCCCCCGTACGGCAATCCGCACTGAGAGCAGACGGTCATATGGCCGTTACCGGCGTTCATATCCGACACCTTCGCTTCAGCGAGATTCTGGACACGACCGGATGCAGGTAGCGGGGAATGACATCCTCACCCGACCGCTCGAGTTGTTGAAGGATTCCTTTGTAATTCATGTATTTTTCAGAAATAAAAAAACTCTGCCGCTTTGTCGACAGAGTTTGAAATTTTAAACCTTGCATTAAACAGACCTCGGTGCGCTTCATATCATTCGGGTTTTGCCGGGATGAGCGGAACAAGCCGGGCTATCCATAACCAGCACGCCGCGATCACCCCCAGGAATCCCGCTGTCACGCCTACTTCGTATATCCCGAAGGGTATGTACGGTTCATCCCAAATTGATGGTATTGCATCGATAAACCTGTTGAACCAGAGCGCGCAGAGGATGAAAACACCCAGAAACGAGAGCAGAAGCGGGGTTTCCTTGACTCGTCTGCTGAACAGAATAACGAGGGGGAAAAAGTACACAGCGACGATAACGACGGTGGTCGGAACCGCCCATGGGGGTTCATGAAACCGGGTAATAATATGAGCTGTCTCTTCCGGGATATTGCCGTACCAGATCGTCAGGTATTGCGACCAGACCAGACCTCCGGTAAACATACAGAATCCAAGCAGGAGCTTCCCCATATCGTGAAAATTCCCTGCCGTCAACTGGCGGCCGGCATCGGTATTGTTTCGTACAAAATATCCGGCGAGGATGATAGCTGCAACGGCCGAGTAGAAACCGCTTACGATGAAAATCCAACCGTATAGGGTACTGAACCAGTGGGGGTCGAGCGTCATCAACAAATCGAATCCGGCGAACGTATAGAGAACTGCATAGGTAATCAGAAATACGGGCGTCAGAACCTTGAGTCTCTCCTGACTCCTGCGATATTCCTCATCAAATCCCTTCCAATTGCGTGTTAGTCTCGTCGCAAGAGCCCGTCGGAACCTATTTCCCGAATTCTCACCGGCATCGGCCTGTCGAATCAGTCCAAGATCCGGACGAATTGACAGCGCCACGTAGTACAGGCTGAAAACTGTCATAACCCCGAAATAGATGATTATCCGCAGAGTAAAAAAGGGTACATTCAGCCAGGCCGCTTTTTTGTATACCGGCTCGGAGATCCAGGGATAGAGCGATTGCTGCGTCAGCAGCACGACAACCAGCAGAATCAGGCTGACGGGAAGGAATCCGACGAAGAGTTCGCCGATTCTCTTAAACTGATTGCTCCAACGTGCATTCGTCATCCGATATGCTGCCGCAAAGACCACCCCGGCCTGTGCGAGGCCCGTCCAGAAAGCAAAATTGACCAGATAGACCTGATACACGCGCTGCGTTTCGACTCCCAGAAACGCGCCGGCAATCATCACCGCTCCGATGATAATACAGAGTGCCACGGCGAACCTGAGATGTTTGGAGACTCCATTCAATCGATGCTGAGCCAATGATTCGGCGATTACATTTTCTTTCATTCTGCTTGAAGACTCCGGATGTGGTTGACGATCAACCAGCGCTCATGAGATTTCAGATGTTCATAGTATGAGGGCATGATCCCCGCGCCATTCCGGATCACCCAATAGAGATATCCATCCGTAACCGATATAAATCTATCCGATGTTATATCGGGGGGCGTTTGAAATACGGGTGCCACGGTGCCATCCCCTTTTCCGCCCGTCCCATGACATGGCGTACAGTGCGTATTATATAATCTCCTGCCGATATCGGCATCCCGGGGCGTCCATGAAACAGGATTTATCAGTCTGTTGGCAGCCGATGAGTCCGGGACGGGAGGTACGTGTCCATAGACGGGTACGGTTCCTTCGACGGGATCGAGCGGCGATTCCTGCGGCTTATACGACGGTTGGTCGTGCATATCCGTCCGGTAATAATAATCGCCAATCCTCCCGTCGTCATGGTGACATGCGCACACAATAAGCAAAGGGAGCAGGAGATATCCGATATTTTTCTTCAGCGGCATGATGAGATCAAGAAGTATTAATCAACGAAAGTCTTTTTGGGGATGACCGGCTCCCCCATCGCTTTTCGAACGAAATCAACGGCGCCTGTTTTTTCCAGCATCTTCTCATATTCGACCATATCATTCTCCCCGCAGAAAATCTGAATGCCGAAATGGTCGCTTGAGATTCGCCCGTCGTATGCATCACTGATCTGGAACTGCGGTAATCTTATATTGATGAACAACCCGAGTAGCGTCGCTAAAGCGCCAAACAGTATCGTGAGCACGTACGATATAATTCCGAACGGAGGAATAGAGACAATCGGTTTCCCCCCGACGATGAGCGGATAGAGATTCGTTCCGCCGATTGTCAGAACCCAGCCGAGTATGAATCCCGTCAATCCCCCGATCAGGGTAAAAACCCTCACCGGACTTTTCCGCCGGTGAAGCTCATGCTCGATATCATGATGGGGGACCGGCGACAGGACCAGAAAGTCTCTGACTCCGGACTGCTTCAACTGCCGTATGCCTCCGATAAGCTCGTCGAGGTTTTGATAGACAGCGAGTATATGGGAGCCTTTGGTCAATGCCATCAGCCCTCTCCTCTCCGGGGCGGTTCGAGCTGTTCTTTAACTTCCCAGTTTGAGACGACGGGGAGAAGCTTCGCAAAGATCAGGAAGAGAAAGAAGAAAAGTGAGAAACTGCCGATAATGATGAACACCTCTGTCTGCGTCAATCTGTGAAAGCCCCATGAGAACGGACTATATTCGTGGCTGAGCGAGGTTACGATAATGACAAATCGTTCCAGCCACATGCCGATCGAAACTCCCACCGTAACGATAACGAGAACGATCGTATTTGTCCGGAACCGTTTCATCCAGAAGATCATCGGAAGCAGGAGGTTGAAGAAAAATAATCCCCAGAATCCCCACCAGTACGGACCGGTCGCTCTCCACAGAAATATCTCCCGCTCGTAGACGTGGCCGCTGTACCATGCTATAAAAATTTCGATAATGTACGCGAACCCCACGACCAATGCCGTGAAGATCAACATCTTGGCAAGGCTTGCAATGTGATGATCCGTAATGTACGCTTTCAGCCGGAACCATTTTCGCATCGGCAACAGCAGCAGGATGACCATGGCAATTCCGGAATGAATAGCGCCGGCGACGAAGTACGGGGCGAAAATGGTTGCGTGCCAGCCCGGAACTACGCTCATGGCAAAATCCCATGAAACGATACTGTGAACCGATATCACGAGCGGTGTCGCAAGAGCAGCAAGGAACACGTACGCCGACGTATAATGCCGCCACTGGACATCGGTACCCCGCCACCCGAGCGCGAGCAGACCGTATACTTTTCTCCTCCATCCGGTCATTTTATCGCGCAGAATCGCGACGTCGGGTATCATACCGAGGAGGAAGAAAGACGAGCTGACGGTCAGATAGGTAAATACGGCAAAGAAATCCCACACCAGTGGAGACCGGAAATTCGGAAACATATCACCCATCTGCGGAATCGGGAGCAGCCAATAAAACACCCACGGTCTCCCGAGATGAATCAGTGGAAACAATCCTGCAACCATGAGTCCGAATACCGTCACCGCTTCGGCGCTCCGGTAAACGGGAGCTCTCCATCTGACTCTGAAGAGAAAAAGTATCGCGGAAATCAACGTCCCGGAGTGAGCGATACCGACCCAGAAGACAAAAGTCGTTATATAGAGCGCCCATCCAACCGGATTGTTTTTACCTGACATTCCCATTCCGTAGAGAATCTGCATGCCCCAGCCGTATGCACCGAGCAACACGCCGATACCGAGCAGTATTAAACCCACCCAGTAGCCCGTCGACGGCGTCTGCATCGTATTCATCAGATCGGAATCGGTCCGGGTATATGTCAGATTATATGATGATTGCATTCTAGCTCTTGGGCGAAATGTGCGGCGGTATTTACCGCACGGTACTTTTTATAGCGGTTTTTCCACGACGTCTTTCAGGTAAACGATCGCCGGTTGTGTGTTGAGCTCATCGAGAATTCTGTACCCGCGGGGCTTGTTCCGCTCACGCAGTTTATTCACCCGGCTGTTCGGATCCTTCAGATCGCCGAACACGATCGCATCCGTCGGGCAAACCTGCTGGCAGGCGGATACAACATCGCCGTCGCGCAACGGCCTTCCCTCAAGTCTTGAATTGTTCCGGGCTTCGACAATTCGCTGTATGCAGAAGCTGCATTTTTCCATGACGCCTTTGGTTCTGACGGTCACATCGGGATTGAACTGCCAGTTGAGCGGCGAGGGATAATCGTAATCGAACCAATTAAACCGTCTGACTTTGTACGGACAATTGTTTGCGCAATATCTTGTACCGATGCAGCGATTGTAGACCTGTGCGTTCAGTCCCTCCTGCGTATGATAAGCGGCGTAAACCGGGCAGACGGGTTCGCATGGCGCGTTATCGCAATGCTGACAGAGCATCGGAAGAAATCTTCCGTTTTCAGATGTATCGTCCTCGTCAAAGTACCTGTGAATTTGTATCCATGATAGTTCTCTTCCCCGCCGGACCTCCTCCTTACCGACGACCGGAATGTTGTTCTCGGCATAACAAGCCGTCACGCAAGCATTACAGCCGGTGCACTTATTCAGATCGATCGTCATCCCCCATCGATGATCGGGATGGTCGTGTTCGGTATATATTTGGACATGCTCGTCCGTTTCTTCGACCCGGAGGGAATTTTTTAACAGTTCATCCACAGCGACCACCTGCAGGAAGGGTCTGCCATGCTGAATGTCGCTCCCCGCCACATTCGCAATCTTCATCCGCTCCCCGAGATTGACGAGCGTTACCTGCATTCCCGACCATGCAACCGCTCCCGTTTGTTCGACCGGTTGTGCGGGAAGAATTTCGATCGGGTTGGCTCCCCTGTTCTCCGCGTAGCGCCCGTAACGGACATGCCCCTGTCCGAGCGGGATAGCCACGACTCCGGGCTGCACTCCATTGTATATATATGCGGGAAGTTCGATACTCCCTTGACGCGACGTCACCTGAATTCTTGAACCGTTCCGGATGTTCAACCGTCCGGCATCGTCGGGATGAATCTCGATCCAGGCGTCCCAGGTCATCTGGGTCATCGGATCCGGAATCTCCTGCATCCATGGGCGGTTCGCACCCCGTCCGTCATAATGATTCAGCGATGGATATGTCAGAAGCTCGAATCCTGTCCGTTCCGTATCGGACCGCTCGCGCAGCGATTCAAGAGCGTCATGGGTGAGCGCGGGCGATACCTCGGCACGGAGGGGTTCGCGGTCTCCCCATATGCCGCCGTTCGCCAATGATTCCGTCCAGAACCGATCGAACTCTTTTTGCGGTTCAAACCGTCTTCGGAGATTTTGCCATCGGTCCCGAATATACGAATAGAACGTTTCATCGCGACGGTTTGCCGATTTCGAGAGCAGCTCAAGCAGAATGTCTCCGCACATCCTCGAATCGAACACCGGCTGCATAACGGGCTGCATGAGACCGTATACATTATCGGGCAATTCATAATCGCCCCAGGATTCAAGCGGTGTATGGACCGGCAATATGAGATCTGCGGCCATCGTCGTCTCGTCGTCGTACGATGACAACGCCACTTTAAACGGAACCTTATGCAAAGCAGAGCCGAATCCGGCCGACTTCGGAAGCGTGAATACCGGATTTGTCTCGTGCATAAACAGAACAGAGACGGCTCCCTGTTCCAGGGAGCGTATTAAACGCGTCATGTCCGCATAGCTGGCAAGATTGGAAACGGAACCGCTCCTGCTGTACCGGACGGTCTTTCCCACATTACCGCAGATATGGTTGAGCAACGCCGCAGCCGCCGATGCCATGGCTCCGTTATTGCCGTCGAGGGTCGTTCCCCCCGCAATCGCGATTCCCGGTTTCGCACGTGCAAAGTTCCTGGCAAGCATCTGGATTTTTTCTACTGCGACTCCGGTGATCCGGGCCGTCGCGGCGGGATGATACTCCTCGACGATCGATAATAATCGCGGTGTCTCCGCTCTGTTTAACCCTTCCGCCAGATTTTCATTCAGAATGATATATGCTGCGCCGAGAGCGAGCGCATACTCGCGGCCGGGCTTAACCTTGATGAATGCATCCGCATTTGTCGCGGTCATTGATAGGCGCGAGCCTGCAAAGACGTACTGCGCCATACGATTGTCCCGAAGCTCCCGGAGTTTTCCGAATTGTCGTGAGAAACCGACAGGCGACATCCATGTCTCCAGAAAATCCGCGCCAAGGGAAAGAATATACCTTGCTGGCGACAGATCGTAGTGCGGCATATGCATATCGCCGAAGATCGCGGCGGTTCCGCGTTTAACCGACTCATACGCGAAAGGTTCATAGCGCACCCTGTATCGGGAACCGATCGATGCAAGGAATTCGTCGATGAGCGCGTCGAGACTACCCGATTGATGGGAACCTAGGTAAACGAGTTGAGCTCCCTTGTTCCCGCTCCGAAGCTCCGCCAACTTAGCGACTACCAGATCGATGGCTTCTTCCCATGAGATCCGCACCCACCTCCCGTCTTCCGATTTACGCATCGGCGACTGAATGCGATCCGGATTGTACAATCCCTGAAGAGCCGACTGGCCTCGCGAGCAGAGCTTTCCTTCGTTCACCGGATGGACAGGATTCCCTTCGATCTTAACGGCCCGACCCTCCCTGACACGTACGTGGATGCCGCATCCTGCCGGACATTCGCGGCAAACGGATGCATACCACACCGCCTTCCCGGGCACAATTTCTTCATGGGGGATTACATAAGGGATGAGACTACGTGGCCGCTTTTGAGTACAGCCGGGCAACGCCGTTGCGACGGTTACCGCACTCATCAGTTTAACGAAGTCTCTGCGCTTGATATCCATCTGGTCCTGTAACTGTATTTAACCCGAAATCTTTCAGGGCATCAGGAAATCTATACCTGATTGAATTTATTCACCCGGGCGATGCCGCCGAATCGGCGGTTCGCCTCAACGGTGACAGACATAACAATCGATGCTCGTCTCGTAGGTACGGTGACAATCCACACACCAGCTCATGCTGTGGAGCTGCGGTTTCGGGAGCAACTCTTCCTGAGCGGCAACGTCGCCATGACAATGTTCGCAGGAGACGCCCCTGCTGACATGCGGATAGTGGTTGAAGTAGACGAAGTCTGCTACAACATTAACTCGTTTCCATCTGATCGGTTCCCCCCGCTCCCAGATCTCGCGGAGCTTGATAATTTCCGGTTTTGTGGCGGCCACAAGTTGGTGGCAGCCCATGCATGTCTGAACCGAGGGAATCCCCGCGACCGCACCCCGGCGGACTCCGCTATGGCAATACTGGCAATCGATCTTATAATCGGTTACGTGAATTTTATGGCTGAAATTAATGGGTTGACGCGGGTGTGTCGGTTGACGTTCACAACCTACCAAAACAAGAAAAATCGATATGCCGGCAGTGAGAATCGAATATAACGCGAATTTTAGGGCGGACAACGATTTGTTCATTCCGATCTCCTCAACGCCTCTAACTCCGACGCTCTCCATGTTCCTCGGCCCGAATGTTCCTCGCGCAATTCGCCGATCCGTTCGGGAGCTATTTCAGACGCTTCATTTCCCCATGATGAACGGATGTAATTGATTACTGCAGCGGCCTCCCGGTCGTCCAGACGATTCCCGAACGGATCCATCCTGTCGTTATAGGTCGTACCCTGGACGACAATTGGTCCTTCGAGACCGAAGAGGACGATGCGTGCCGGCGTATCGGCATCGCCGGTTACCCATTCAGATCCCGCCAGCGGGGGATATCTGCCGGGAACGCCCTGTCCGTCCGATTGATGACAAGCCTGGCAGACGCCCGCATAGATGATATCGCCGCGTACTTCACTGGCCGCTGATTCCTCGGTGTGAACCGCCGGCATCTCTACTTCATGGGCGACCGTTCCGAAAGTGCCGCTGTACCGCCCGAGGTAATATCCCATCGCAAAAAGGACAACGACGCTAATGGTCCATACCCACCAGGGAGTCGGTTCGAATCCCTCATCCGGTTCTCCTTTCTCCCGGGATACGATCTGATCGTGGATGGAGTATACATCCGCATCGTCGCTTTCATCCAGGAACTGTCCCGGTACCTGGTCAGGAGCCTGGTCGATATTATTTTTCTTCTTCTTCGCCATTTTCTCGGGTGCTCTGTGGAGCTGGATAAGACTTGTCTAAGCTCAGGAGATATTGTACCAATGCTACTGCTTCCGGTCTAGCAACGACGACATATCCTTCGGGTACCGAGCCATCGGGGAGTGGAAGCACATACTCTGCGGGAGGTACCGATCGTTTCAATTCGAACAGCCATGGATACGGGGGCATAATCGAACCCTCAACCACGAGACGGGGATTATAGAGGTGTATCATATGCCACTCGACGCTCGTCTGTCTTACCCCGATGTTCATGAGGTCGGGTCCCGTACGCATGGTACCGAGCAGATGAGGCCGGTCGTAGACGTAGTCGGCCGGCACCGAAGGTCTACCCCAGAAGCGAGTCTGATCGGCGCCGTATCCTTCCGGTCGTACCTGTTGGCTATGGCAATACATACACCCTTCCCTGACGTAGATTCTTCTTCCGTACAGCTCTTCCGCTGTATATCTGTCAAGACCGTCGGGGGGTTTAATTTCGGATATCATCATATCCGGAATACCCACGAGTGCAGCCCAACCGAGTAGTAAGGTTGCGAGCACGCCGAAAAAAAAGACAAAGGGTCTGATGAACATCATACTGCGGTCTCCTCCTCCGGTTTTCTGAACCACGGCGGAGCGAACCGACGCGGACCCGTCCGGATAACCATGAGTGCGAAGTGACCTATAAAGACGACGTGACCGAGGACCATCAATGCCCCGCCGATACTTCTCGCCCACAGGTACGGTATCGTTCTAAGCATTGAAGATAAAAAGTCGATCTCCGGATTGATCATATCCCTGCCTTGATACCAGCCTCCGATGGTGAGTGCCACGACGTATACGAAAACACCGATCGCCGTGAGCCAGAAGTGCAGTTTGACCAGTTTCGGATACGGCCATTCCCACTTCGCAAGGCGCGGCATGATGTAGTAGATTGCGCCGAACAAAAGCATGGTCGAGAACGCGTATACTCCCAGATGTGCGTGTCCGATCGTGTAATGCGTAAAGTGCGTCACCTCGTTGATTGACCGAAAGGCCATCGACGATCCCTGGAAGCTCACGGCGGTGTAGCTCATCGCGCCGAAGACCGTAAATCTGAGCGTGGGACTGAATTTAAGCATATGAAAATGCTTGAATGTCGTCATATGATGGTTGACCGCTACGGCGACGACCGGGATAATCATCATGACGCTCGCCACAATCGAGATCGTCACAAGCCACGTCGGGAGCGGTCCGCCGATGAGATGGTGTATGCCGTTCCAGTTATAGAAGAGGGCGAACGACCAGAATCCGAGCAGGCTTAGATAATAACTATAGATAGGTCTACCGATTACCTTCGGCAGAAAGTAATATGCTATGGCAAGGCCGATGGGAGTAACCCACACCGTGAGCACATTATGTGCGTACCACCAGTTCATCCCGGCCTCGACGACTCCCTGGTAATGACCGAAGTTCGCCGTCAGATAGAGCAGCGGGAACCAGACAACCGACGCGAGGATATACCAGAGACTTACATAGACGTGATTGACTCTTCGGTCGATAAAGGTTTTCAGGATCGGGAGTGCAAAGAAAACGAAGCCCACGGCGATGACCGCGCCTGCGGGCCGCGGAAATTCGAGCCATTCCATGCCACGGGTATATCCGGTGAGAACGGCGACGGTGCCGAAGAGCACGCCTGCGTTCCACAGGATCGCCGATACATAGAGCATCCATCCCCATCTGAGCGGAACGCGGCAGAGCCGTGCCGTCATCCATGCGAGAACGCCAGCTCCGGCAAGCGACAGCCAGCCGTAAGCGACGGTATTCAGATGTACCGGCCTGATTCTCCCGAACGTAAGGATTGCCCATTCGCCGGTCCAGTCGGGGAGATGCATTTTAATCGAGGCGAGGAGGCCGAATATCGAGCCGATCAGCAGCCAGAAAAGAGAACTGGCGAAGAATATTGCGGTTTGGCTGGTAACGGAACCGTCAATCGCCATCCGGAGTTCGCGGTCATCCCTCGCTTCGGTCCGGTGAAAGGCTTTTGCCCGCTCGGTTTCGTTAGGGGGAGGTCTTTTTTCTGGAGTCATCGAACATTAAATCTTGTGGTTCACCCACAGGTTCATCGTTATCGAAAATGGTGTATCCGCCCTCGTTGAGATCTCGGATTGAAAACTGGTTTCGGCGTACCGCCCAGTAGAACGCTGCGAGCGCGACGGATGCAGCGATAACAGCGACGAGAACAATGAGAAGTGCAGCAAGGGGGAGATTCATGTCGAATGCTCAGGGTATGATTCGATACGTGACAGGTAAAAGTACTAAAAAGAATTTTTATTTTCAACATCCGGAAAATATCGTGCTCCGATTCCAGACAAAGTACTTGCATTTCTGTAGCGAGGTTTATACATTTTTTAAAGTTAGAGTGCTTCCCACACTGTTTCATCATCGCGCCATTCGTCAACCCGAGCATTTCTTACCGAGGAGGAAACGTATGATTCTTGTCGTCGGATCCACCGGATGGTTAGGAGGAGAAATCTGCCGCCGCCTCCGTTCGCAGAATCGTGTCGTGCGCGGTTTGGTGCGCTCGTCTTCCGATCGCCGTCGCGTTAATGCGCTGAACAACATCGGCGTTGAAACCGTCATCGGAGATCTGACCGATCATGAATCCATAAGAAAAGCGGTGGATGGCGCATCGACGGTTATTGCAACGGCCACATCGATCATCTCGCAGCAACCGCAGGATACCTTTGAAAACGTGGACACGGAAGGATACTTCAACCTCATCGGGGCGGCTTCCGCAGCGGGGATTACCCGCTTTGTGTATGTTTCTATTTACAAATCGGAGGTTGACTCGCCGATTCTCGAAGCAAAGCGTCGCGTGGGAAAAAGGCTGAAGGAGAGCAGTCTGACGTATTCGGTCCTGCAGCCGACGAACTTCATGGAAATCTGGCTTAGTCCACTCACGGGTTTCGATTATAAAAACCGCAAGGCTACAATATTCGGATCCGGGAAGAACCGGGTAAGCTGGATATCTGTCTCAAACGTAGCGGAGTTCGCGGTCGCATCGGTAGACAGTCCGACCGCGGCGAATTCCGTTCTGGAACTCGGCGGCCCCGAAGCATTGAGTCCGCTCGAAGTGGTACAGATATTCGAACATGAAGTCGGGAGTAAATTTGAGTTGCAATTTGTCCCGGAAGAAGCCCTCGCCGCGAGGATAGCTGCCGCCACCGATTCGCGTCACAAAACGTTAGCCGCACTCTCGCTCTCGCTGGCCAAAGGATCGGTAATCGATATGTCCGATATTCTTTCTAAAATGCCCGTACGATTGACATCCGTAGCCGATTACGCCCGAAACGTACTTGCGTTGGATTAGCGCTCCGCCTGAATCCTGGTCACATCCGGATAGAGTCACTGCGGAAGCGACTGGTCATCCCGGTTCCCCGCCCCGTTCCCTGTTACGGTCCGGAGTTCGTCGCCGAAGTATACCATCTGGCTCGGGAAGGCAAAGCTGAGTCCGAGTTCCTCGACTATTTTCATTATTCCGAGATTTATGTCCTGGCGAACGTGCATATAATCTTTCCAGGCGATGCTGGTCGTAAAATAATAGACGAAAATATCGAGCGAAGACGGCCCGAAGTCCGTGAACGATACGATCATGTACTCCTGATTCACCGAAGAATGACTCTGTAAGAGCGAGTAAATTCTCCCGGTGAGTTCATCGACTTTTTCCGGCGGACTGTCGTAGGTAACGCCGATCGTCATGCGCACACGCCGTTTGGGCATAACGGACCAGTTCTCGATGATCTCCGACGTCAGCATTTTGTTCGGAATCACTTTTATCGACTTCGCCCAGGTCCGGACGCGGGTAGAACGGAAGCCGATGCTCTCCACGTCTCCGTCGACCTCATTGAACTGAATCCAATCCCCTACCTTAAACGGTTTGTCCGTGAACATGACGAGGGTGCCGAATAGATTCGACACCGTCTCCTGGGCAGCGAGCGCGATAGCCAGGCCGCCGATGCCGACGCCCGCGAGAAGACTGCTCACCTGATATCCCGAATTCTGCAGGATGAGAATTCCTCCCACGAGAATAACCGCGACCTGCATCGTGGTGCGAACGAGCGGTACGAACTGTGTGGCAAGCGACTCGTCCGACCGGGCCATCAGATCGCGAAGCACCTCCGCAACGGGCGTACATAAGCGGTATGCGATCCACGCGACGATCAGGGCAAGCGTCACGCGGAGGGCATCGGCAAGAAAATTCGTAACCGGCAGCTCTATGATCGTGGTCGCGAGGATGACGCCGTAGAGAACGATCAACAGATTTACCGGCGGGATGACCGCCGTAATGACGAGATCGTCGTACTTGATGCTGGTCTTCGAAACCCACTGCAGCAGTTTCTTACCGATAAACCGGTCGAAAATTTTTCGGGCGATAACTGCCGCCGCAAGAACCGCCGCCGCATACAGATACTTGACAACGGGTATTCCGAACAACATATAAGGTATGTATTCTTCCATTCGATACGCTCTTACGTACTTTTACACATGGAGGGGATTCGTCGCCTCCGGTATGCGAGCGCTCATCCCCTCCCGGGATCTTATTCCGTATGGTATTTAAACGAGACCCTCACCCGCGCGCGATATGCTGTTACCTTGCCGTTTTCGACCGTCATATCCAGTTCCGCTATTTCCGCGACGCGAAGGTCCTTCAGTGTTGATGCCGCTGTCTCGACTGCGTTCCGCGAGGCATCTTCCCAGGATGTTTTGCTCGTCCCGACGAGTTCGATAATTTTATATACACTGTCCGGCATATAAACCCTCCTCATGAAAGTTGTTGTTGGATACCTGCTCGAGCGTAATTCTACAATTCCCGACCAAAATGCCGGTCGGGTGTACCTCAATTGTCACCGGTCATTCCTCGACCGGTTCCTCTTCCCGTACCGCGTATCGTTTGATCTTCTGCGTGGTCGTTTTCTCAAACTCCTTATCGCGGATATGAATCTTCCGTATATGCTTGTAGGAAGAAAGCTGTTTGTTGACCTTTCCGATCTCTTCACCGATCACCTTACGCATCAGATCGGATGTTATCCTTACGCCGCGTGCTTCTGAAAATTCAATGAACGCCTCGGCATCTGCGACGATTTTTGCAGATATAATCTCTCCCTGTTTCGGATCCCGCTCTCCATATACCAGCGATTCCTTGATGAACGGACTTCGGTTGAGCAGGTCTTCTATCTCTTCGGGGAACACATTCTTGCCATTCTTGGCGATGATGACATTCTTCATCCTGCCGCAAATATGAAGGAAGCCGTCCTTTGCGACGTAGCCGAGGTCCCCGGTACAGAACCAGTCTTCAGAAAATGCCTGCTCCGTGGCGATCTCATTCTTGTAATAACCCGGCATGATATTTGGACCTTTCGTCCAGATCTCGCCGACACCGTCCGCATCGGGCCGATCGATTCTGATTTCGACTCCCGGCAGGGGGAGGCCCGCAGCATCGTCCCTGTAATTATCGAGCCTGTTCAATGTCAGAATAGGCGCGGTCTCCGTCAAGCCGTAGCCCTGTACAAACGCGAAACCGAATTCGCGCAATCCTTTTGCGACCAGCGGATCGGGCGCCGCACCGCCCGCAATAAATATCCGTACCGCTCCTCCGAATTTCCTGTGGATTTCCTTGAATACGGTTTTCTTAACGCCGTTTAATCCGATTTTTTCGAGAAAGCCGGTTGCCTTCATCATCGGACCTATGAGCTTCGCCGCGGCCTTCTTCTCCTGAATACCCCGCTGAATCGCTTTGAACATTTTATCGTATAACAGCGGAACGCCGAGCAGGATGGTGGCCTTCACCTGCTGCAGATCGTCCACAATAGTTTTCAGGGAGCGCGCATAATGGACGGATGCCCCGCAATAAAGAGGACACAGGAAGCCGCAGGTGCACTCGTATGTATGATGCATCGGAAGTACCGATAAGAACCTGTCGTGGGGATGAATGAGAAGCATACTCACCATAGCCATGAGGTTCGAAGCCAGATTTTTCTGAGTGAGCATAACCCCCTTCGCACGGCCGAGCGATCCGGAGGTGAAGATTATCTCGGCTAAAGCATCGGGATCGATGTGCGGCAAGGATTCCCTGTTCGCCGGATCGGTAGCCTCTAATAATTCCGGCATAGAAAGAAAATTATCTTCCGATTTCGTTAAATCCATACTGATATAATGCTTCAACTTCTTCAGAGATTTTTGGCTCTCCGCGAAAGTATCCTGGAAAGTCCCGGAAAATACGATCGCCGTCGCATTGGATTCATGGATAATATTAAGTATCTCGTTGGTGTTCAGATTCTTGTCAATCGGCACAACCACGTGATTGAAGGACATCGCCGTGAGATATGCAATTCCCCACTGGACTCGGTTTTCGCCGATCACGGCAATATGACTTCGCTCCTTCAGTCCGAGATCGCGAAGTACGGCGCCGAACCTCAGTACATAATCGAGTAGTGCTTCATAGGTTACCTTCCGCACCGGAGTTTCCTGCAGATCCTCGAGCGCGGTTTTCGGACCGTATTTTGCCGCCGACTGAAGCAGCATATCCTGTACGGAAACGATCCGGGGCACGGGATAGAGTTGTATTTCTTTTTTCATAAATGAGATCTTTCTTATGCATGGGTTGTATTGGGAGCTGAACAATTGAGTATGGCACTCTACAACAACGGTCGTCCGGGGAAACCTCGGGCGGCAAATTCGGAACGGCCGGTTCGGTATAAAAGTTATTTACCTGGTGCTCCCGCTTTCCAGTTCCCTCACGATCCTCCGTGCATTGTACATATACCGGAGTGATTCAAGAATCCCGTCGGAGTGCACGGAAACTGCACGGTTTTTTTCCTCAGAATAAATAAAATCGCCTGAGAGACTCTCGATGTTTCCGTCGAACGCAAGACCGACAATCTCAAGTTTCGTGTTGATCACCGGACTCCCGGAATTGCCGCCGATAATATCGTTGGTGGAGATAAAATTGAACGGAGTGCTCAGTCTGAATTCACCCGGCGGGGTTACCCATGCTTGCGGCAGGGTCCAGGGATCGCGTCTGCTGAATGAATAATAGCGGTCGTACATTCCGTAAAACGTCGTGACCGGCGGAGCGACGGTTCCGTTGTATTCATAACTCCGGACAAATCCATCCGCAATGCGGAGAGAAAACGTTGCATCGGGAGGAATGGTAGTGCCGTAAATTTCATAGAGTGCCTTGCCGAGCAATTGAATCTGTGCGGATTCGCGCGCCACGAGCGCATCGTACCTTGAACGCAGTTCCTTCTGACGCTCTGAAGTTGCCGCGACGAATGAAATGAACGGGTCGGCCGTTTGCAGTACATCAGCGGGATCTCCGTCGAGCAATGCTTTTGTTCCATCTACATCCCGGAGGATCGACGAATCGATGAGCTTCGAAGCGGCATTCATGGGATCCGAATCGCCCAGCAGCTCGTTGAAAGCGGTGTTGGTTTCACCGAACACGGATTCCATATGCTTCAACTGATACGCAAGAGTCCGACGCTCCAATGCATGATCTATCTCTACAGAAAGGATACCCGACTTTGTCGCGTCTACCGTTTCATTCCTATAATTTGCATCGCGTTCATCCGCCGGCATCTGCATTTGCCGTGCATATTCCACGAGATCCGATGCAAGGCCGAAGTAAGCCGAACGGGAAAGTCCGCGCAGCGTCAATGCGTTCATTTCGTCGAAGATCGCTCGTTTTTGCTTTTGCAGCTCACCGATTTCGCCCCAGACAGCGGCATATTCGGTTCTGAGCGCCGGATCGGCCTGCACCGCTTCACGGAAGTTCTCCTCGAAATCCAGTTTCCGTCCCATAAGCGAGGGATCGTGCAGCGTGCTGATCATGCCGCGGAATGCTTTCTGCGTATTTTCGAGGCTCAGGACACGGGGTTCGTATTTCAATTTCTTATCAGGGAATTCCCCCAGGAAGGATCTGAGAATCTCAACCATGCCGTCAGTATGCCGGAGTCTGAGCGGGTAGGACATATCACGCATAAATTCCAGTTGAGCAATTGTAAGCAATCGACTGGTTCTACCCGGATTTCCGATAACGAAGACCGGATCGCCGTCCCATGCGCCGCTGCTGCTCCATGCATAATAGTATTCAGGCTTATGCGGCGTGCCGTCTTCATTGTAAACCCTTAGGAACGCGAGATCGAGATTATACCGGGGATAGGTAAAGTTATCCGGATCGCCGCCGAAGAAACCGACTGCCGACTCGGGAGTAAATACCAACCTTACATCCTGATACCGTTTGTATCCGTATAATGAGTATCGTCCGCCGTTATAGAAAGTGATGACGCTGCAGTTTAAATCTCTCTCTTCGGAGCACCGGAGCTGGATCTCCTTCATTTTCCTGTTTCTTGATTCGATCTTTGCTTCGTCGCTTGTCCCTTCTTCAAATGCGGCAAGAACGGATCCGGTCACATCCTCGATATACACGAGTTGATCGACATAGAGACCATCCACCTTCCTCTCCTCTTCCATCGTTCGTGCATAGAAACCGTTATCGAGTAAATTCTCATTCTCACGGGTTACGAGCTGGAGCGCTCCGACTGCACAGTGATGGTTGGTCATCACGAGTCCATCCGCAGAGACGAACGAAGCCGTGCAGTTCGGCAACCGGAGAGCCGCGAGGCGGGCGTGGCGGAACCACTGATCATCCGGATAAAACCCGTACGTTTCGGAAAAATACCCGATCGGGGGAAAATCGAACGTCCACATCCTGCCGGTGTCGAACTTCCCCGCAGGGACGCGTTCGATTGCAGGCGGAGAATCCGGCTGGTGTATGATCTGCGTCGTGGACCCGCAGCCCGCTAAAAAAAGTGACAAAAAGATAAGTATAGAATACCCGGAGGTGCGAGAGATGATCATTGGTTACCTCGAGAGTGAAATGTTCGAGTGGCATGCGGAAACAGAATAAAAGGTACGTCTAAAAACGGTCAATTTCAATAACGTCCGTTTCATAGTCCTCTTGTTCAGATCCGAAACGAAGCATATATAAATACCGCTCGATCGATATAATTTCCAATCGGCAGGTACCGCACCGGTTCATTGAAAATATTCTGAGCTTCGGCTCTTATTTCAAATTCCTTCATAAAATAAAATCCTTCGAATGTTCTCGCTATTGAAAAATCGACGACGGCGCTCGCCGGAATCACTCCGTCGACGCCGAAGCCCGTATCGTAATCGTTTTCCGGTGAAACGAAGAAATCGGAAAAGAATGCACGACCGCTGAATGCAAGAGTTACATCCAAATATATATTGAGAGGCAGGCGGCATAGGGTTTGTAGTGTTGCTTTGGTGCGCGGGAGATACGGGGCGTCGCTATTGTCGAGATACTGGAACTCCGCATTGAGCGTGAAGAAGGAGAACGGTGAGAGTCCTGCAGCTCCCGCGAAACCGGTTATCATCCGGTCGGGTAAATTTTCATAGCGTGCCTCCCTCACAATATCACCGGGATGGCTTGAACGAACGATTCGTCCGGGCATCTGGGCGACCGGATCCCGTGTGGAGCGGATGAATCCGTCGAACATGCCTGTGTACTTTCGATCCGATGATTCGAGCGAGATCCTCATTCCAGCGCTCTCCGTGCGCTCCGTGGTAAGTCCGGGATTTCCCTGAATCCTGAACTCTTCAACCTGTGCTGTATTGGAGGTTGTCCTCGCCGTTATAAACGATCCATATCTTTCAAGCGGTAAGGGAAAGTATACGGCCGAGGAGGTAAAGATGCTTATCCGGACAGGATCCGATATTTCGAATTCGACTACTCCTTCACCAGAGACCCTCGCACTGTACGCATAATGTCCGTCAATCCTTATTCCGGCCCGATAAGTGAATGAAGATGCGTTCTCTTGTGAAAAAATTCCCCCAATTCCCCACTGCCATCCTTCCACTTTCCGGAGCAGGAGAGCCTGATAACCGGGGCCTTCCTTTTCAGGCAGGCGGTCCGCGACCGAATGGTTTATCGAGAGATTAACGGTAAAGGATAGTCCCCTCATCGAGAACGCCCGCAGCGATGCATAACCGCCATAGCCGGTCATGCTGAGAGCGCCACCGTCGGTGCGGTACGATTCCTTCATCCATGTATGCGACTCCTCCCTGACCAGATTGACGGACAGCCCGGATGCACTTCCCGTATATCCGAACCGGAATGTACTGACCATCTGCGTATAGTGTTGAAAGGTCGATGTAAACGGCGCCATCTCCCAGCTGAACAGATTCAACCCTGCCGCGGCATACGAGAATGTGTTGTTACGATCGGGACTATACGATCCGTCGAGCGCAAATTTTATCTGACGGTTTTGCCGGTTCATGAGTTCGCTGTCATAGGTTCTGAAGAACCGGTCGTTTACGGAACCCGTCGAAAAGTAGAAAAAACCTCCCCCCGATACCCGATGCCTCCATTTCCCGTTTCCGTTCGATACAGCCAGAGCAAAAGAAGGCCCTATTTTATTCTTATTCGTATGGGGAAAGTCTGGCCTAGAAAATATATATATCAGCGGATCTCCGGTCTCGCTTCCCGTAAACAGACGAGCTCTGACCGTCAGGGTATCGGGAATCCCGGAGAGCTTCATGCTCAGCGCCCCTCCGGATGTCGGCAGGTACATTCCCGCTCCCGGATGATAATCGATTCCCGTTTCCTCGAGTGCGAGAACATCGAGAGGAATCAGATCAAGCGACCGCAGGTTGAGTAACGAAATATCCGACGGTATCCCGTCGATGAGCAGAACCGAACGGGGGGACGTCCACTCGCCCGTGCCCGGCAGATTGAAAACGGGGAGAAATCTGGTTGCAGTTAATTTTTCAACATAAACGCTATTATAGAATAAACTGCTCGTTCTCTGCTTCGTAAGGGAGGATGTAAAGGGGTGAGCCTGCTCGCCTGGTTTCGGAACCGCAGCGCTTACAAACAATTGCAGTATGAGTATCATCAACGGTAAGCATATCGCAAGTCTCTGTGAATTCATCGGATCATCGGCGGATTAAAGGATGAATGCCGTTATTCCGAGACGAAGGATACGAATCGGTTCAGGGTGGCTGAATATGATGCCATAGCGAAGGGAGAGATCGACGAGGGGGAGCGTGTACATATCGAGGTAAATTCCGCCGGCGGCATGAATGCCGACTTCCGATTCGATGTAATTCGATGACAAACGGTCTGCGGCTTCACCTCTGAACACGAAGGTATAATTGTCGGCTCCGAAACCGAGCCATGGTCGTATGCCGGGCGTCAGAGGTAACTCTGCGGCCAGACCGGCGGATAAGTTGATAAGATAGATACTCGGAAGAAGTCCGAGCTGCGTACCGGTCTCGGGCTTGAAATAATTTATGTTCCCCGAACATTTGAACGAATAACGTCCGCCTGCATGATACAGAGCCGCTACCCCGAAACCGGGTGCGTTATGCCAGTATGATCCGAAATCTCCGCCCGGGAAGATACCGTGAGCGGTTATTCCGATGTCCAGTTTTTGCCAATTGATTTCACCGGCCGTTGCGATACCGGGTATCGTTACGGCTGCGGCAAGCGGAAGCAATAAACGAGAAAAAATTATCGGTAAAATCATCAGCGGTCGTCATGAGCTTGATGGGTCCGGCCGGCTGAAATGTTTCCATGTGCCGGTGTCATGGTATCTCGCGCGTTTGCAACCGCCGGTGGTTTTTCAGCTTTCGAACGGTATAGAAGGCAAGCGCAACAAGGAGCACTATGGTCCCCGCCGGAACCAGTACAGCAGCCGCGGAAAGAACTGCGGCGCTTCCCAATTCCGCCGTGGCGATTGCTGCGTTTCCGGCGCCTCCCGTCGTAGTCGTGGAAACGATTCGCGTCAACCCGGTCGCGGTGTGCACCACCCCCGCGATTCCCCCGCCCGCTACAATAGCGAGGGTCCATCTGAGAAACGGACTCATTTCGGTGATAAAAGATGCCGTTATCAGTGTGCCTGCGACGATCGCAACCGGCGCTGCCATCGTATCGAGAAGATTATCGAACCATGGTATATAGTATGCCGCTACTTCGAAGCACATCGCAGCTGCGAATGCTATGAGCGCCGGCGTGGAACTTATCCATGAGAAACTATCCGATAGTTCTATATGTCCGGTTTGCGCTGCGATGCTCATGACGAGCAGCGGGACGAATATCCTGAATCCTGCCGCAGCGCTGAGGCATAAACCGATCGCTATGCTGAGTGCGGTTTCCAATATCCTGTTATTTAAGAAATATTCGTGCTGCTTCCTGATCGCGAATTCGTTCTGCTTCTTTCTCGAAGCCTTTCCGGCCGAGCAGCCCGTAGGTAGCCTGCTTCCCGGCTTCAACTCCCGGTTGATCGAATGCATTTATATTGTAGAGCTGACCCGCGAACGCAGTCTGTATCTGGTACATCATAATAAACTGTCCGATTGTATATTCATGGAGCGCCGGGAAAATTAACCTGCAGGACGGACGCCGGCGCTGCGACAAAGCGAATTCGGTTGCGCGCATCTCGGCGTCGAAGAGTGTCGACAGCCGGTTGCCGGAGAGGTATTCGAGCGATGAATATGAGCCTTTAAACTTCGGCAATTTGACGTCATCGCGGTATGACGCAACGG
>CAZBUK010000065.1:0-22745 GCA_964495085.1 uncultured Ignavibacteriales bacterium | reverse complement strand
CGAGTCCGTCCCAATATGCGAACCTGCCCCCGGGCGATGCGAACGTTCTGAGCAGGCGCCCGTTGAGAGATAAAACCATAACCGACGAGTTTCGGACCAGGCCGTCTATTTTCAGCGCCTGTGCCGCTGGAATCAGAAACGGATTGGGGGATACCCTGAGATCCGTAAATGAATTCACCGGGGCGGCGGCTTCGGTCTGCACCGACGCAATTCCACGTTCGCTGCCGAAATAGACGATACCCGTTCCTGTATCAATGACGATGGATCTGATATCGTCCGATAATATCCTGTTCTCGGTATTGGTCATATTATACGCAGCAACGAGCTGGGTTCCATCCGGAGACAGCACATATGCGCCATCCCGCGTACCGACCCATTTTCGATTCAGCGGATCGACCGTTATCGAGTTGATATACTGGTCCTGCAGGGTAAATATATCCCGGACTGCCGACTGCGGTTCGCGGGGATTCGTGATGACGGCGATCCCTGCTTCAGTACCGACCCATATTTCTCCGCGGCCGTCCTCGACTATCGCGGTAATCAACCCGGAGGGAAGTCCATGCTGCGTTGTAACCACTCCCCAACCGCCGGTATTCATCCCTACCGAGAACTTCTCGTTATAATAAAATACACCAAATTGCGTAGGATCCTGTGATATAGCCCACTTGGTATCGTACTGATCGACAATCAGATCGGTTAGGAGAGTCGCGTTTTGATTCCGCGAATTTGGAAAGAATTCCCAGGTTCCGTCGGGAGACCACTTCCCCAGAGGTCTTCCGTTTGCCGCCTGGCGAGAGGTCAGCCAGATATTCCCATCACTGTCCTCGCCCGCTCTGCCGGTTACGACGAAGTGCGGACTCCCGGGAATACCGATCAACCCATCGTCGTTGTGATAATTGGTCAGATTGCCGAGCTCGTCCACGCGGATGACGCCGGCCCCCCAGTTGCTGATCCAGGCGCTGCCGTCGTTGGCCGTATAGACCCGGTAATATGCATCCGAGCGGAGCTCCGGATAATCGGCCAGGGTGAAATTCTTCCATTGCCCTCCCGGGATCGCACCGGGTGCATACATCGAGAATCCCCGCGGGATTCCACCGGGCGCCGTCGCTGCCCATACATTGCCGCTTCTATCAACGTCGAGGTGGGTCAGAATATTTGTCATCGGACCGTCCGGCAGGACATAGGTCCATTCACCCCCCGACAAATACGCCGTACCGGCGTCGCTTACCATAACGTAGAGTTCATCGCCGGTATGCAGCATGCCTTGAACAGGTCCGTCGAATGCCGAGCCGACCTGGACCCGATCGTTCCCGGGCGCGAAATCGTAAACCCTGTTATCTATCGCCGCATACAGCCGGGTGCCGTCTCCTGCCAGCGTCGCTACATTTTGATTTGTAAACTGAGGGATATTCTCCCAGGTGTCTCCGGTAAAAACGGCGAGGCCGCCTGCCGTCGCGGCATAGAGATGTCCGTTCAGGCGTTGAAGATCATTGATCTGGACGGAGGGAAGATTATGCGCAGTTGTATACGTTTGCCAACGGTCCGGCGCCGCGAGGAACGGATCCGATTTGATGCCTCTGGCGATACCGCGGACGGTACCGACCCAAATGTACTCTTCGTCGATCTCGATCGAGGTGACTCTCGTTTGGGTATCGAAACTTCCGAATTTAATGTAGGAATCGTTAAATTCGTTTCGCGACAGCGAAAAGACGCTCACTCCAAAGCCGGTACCCACGAGGAGTGTATCCGAAAAGCTGATCAGGGCCGTAATGTCCTTTTGGGTGAAATCAGTACGTATAATATCGGAGATATGAGAGAACGTGCCCTGCTCCGGATCGTACCGATCGATGGCGCCGTTGAATGCGCCGACCCAGATATTCCCGTTCTCGTCAAAGGCGACTGCAGACAGATCGTTCACCGACAATCCGTTCGCCGTTGTAATACTTACTGCCGAGGCGTCGCCGACATTAAACCGGTACATCCCTCCGGAAGAGATTACAAATATATCGCCGTTGACGTGAACCGCTCCGCGCGTGTTTCTCATCGATGTAAAATTCTGCCAAGTCGAGGCAGAGAGAGCTGCCGCTGAAAACAGCAATACAATAAGACAAACCGCTATCCGTTTCACTATTCCTCGGTACCTTATCGATTTATCACCCGTTACTTGATCTGCTCAAACAAACGTATCATTTCAATTGCCGCGAGCGCGGCATCCCATCCCTTGTTCCCCGCTTTGCCTCCCGACCGCTCCAAAGCCTGTTCGGTCGTGTCCGTGGTGAGAACGCCGAATATCACGGGACATTGTCCGGTCATCCCGACCTGGGCAATGCCTTTGGCCGCCTCGGCTGCGATATAATCGAAATGAGGCGTCTCGCCGCGTATCACTGCGCCCAACGCGATGAGCGCGCCGTACCTGCCGGTCGACGAAAGCTTACGGGCGACCTGAGGTATCTCAAACGCTCCCGGGCAGTAATAGACGTGGACGGCGTCTTCGGCGCATCCATGACGGAAGAGACAATCCCGTGCCCCGTCGAGCAGTCTCTGCGAGATAGTTTCGTTAAATCTGCTCACAATCAATCCGAATGAGAGCCCTTCTGCATTTAGTTTTCCCTGATATGACATGATCTTCATTTCCTGTTGTCGGTGTTATGCAACGAGACGCTTTCGCATTGCGTCGAGAAACTCCGCCGGTATATAATATTCGCCCACGTTCGACTCATCGTTCTTCTTTCCGCCGTGGAAATCCGAACCTCCCGTTTCCAGCAGCGAGTGCTCTTTCGCAATCGCTCGATAGGTCAATGTTTTCTGTTTCGTAAGCGAGGGATGAACCGTTTCGATGCCGTCGAGACCCTCTTTGAACAATTCGAACAGGATCGTTTGGTGGACGGTCTCGGTGGGATGTGCAATGAATGCGAGTCCGCCGGCATGGGCAATCAGCCGAATTGCATCGACGGCTTCGAACCTGGATTTCTCCACGAAGGCCGGTTTTCCGTATCCGATGTACTTTTGAAATACCTCGAGATACGATCGTACATGTCCTGTGTCCAGGACAGCCTGCGCGATATGAGGTCTTCCGACCGATCCGTCGACGCTGTCGAGGACCGAATCGATGGAAACCGGTATATCGAGCTCATTGAGTTTATGAACGATCTCCCGGGCGCGCTTGACGCGTTCCAGCCGGAAGATGGAAAGGTGATCGAGGAGATGCTTATTGTGGATGTCGACGAACAATCCGAGAATATGAACTTCTCTCGACTGCCAGTGGGCGCTTAATTCGATCCCCGGGACGACCTCGATGCCGAGCCGTTCGCCCGCACGCAGAGCCTCATTGACTCCCGCAACGGTATCATGATCTGTGATCGCAATGGTGGAGAGATTCTTCTTTTTGGCGAGTTCGACGACCCGGGATGGATTATATGAGCCGTCCGAGTACACGGTATGCATATGCATATCCGCCGCTTTCCCCTCCCCCCTCCGCACTTCCGACAGGACCGGATCACCCGGAATCGCGTCGGCGTGGTTTAGGTATGTAACTTTTTCCCGTGCCACTATTTCAATATCACGCGTACGTACTCTTGAATTTTTCGAAATTGAGAATAACTAGTGAGTTGCCCCGCTGCTCCAGATACCCTTCGCGGATAAACTGATGAATAGTCCTTGAGATGGTTTCCCGTGAAGTCCCCGCCATATTCGCGAGGTCTTGCTGTAACGGAAAATCCGGAATGATAACCTGGCCCTTTTTAATTTTCCCGGCATCGTCGGCGAGCTGGATGATAACGTTCGCTACCCTCCCGACCGCGTCTTTCAGCGAGAGACTCTTGATCTGTTCGTCCGCTTTCCTGAGACGGCCCGTCAGTTCCCGCAGAAGCGAGACTGCGACCTGGGGAGAATTCTCGATGAGCTGAAGAAACTCCCTGCGGTGGATCATGAAGAGTTCGGATTCCTCTATTGAAACAACAGTCGCAGAACGGGGTAATCCGTCGAGTATTGCCATCTCTCCAAAAAACTCACCGGGACCTAAAATAGATAAAATAACCTCCTTGCCCTCATCATCCGTTCGTACGACCTTGACTTTTCCGGAGACTATTATAAAAAGCGCGGCTCCCGCTTCTTCTTCCAAAAAGACGATTGCATTTTTCGAGTACTTTCTGCTTATACCGATGTCTGCAATTTTTCTTAGCTCTTTTTCGTCCAGCTCACTGAAAATCGGCACGTTACGGACGAGATTAAGAAAATCCATAAGAGTAAACGATCCCAAAGGTGAGGGAATATCTCCTGGAAATATCCGGGAGGATTATCAGGGTTGGGTAAAAGGAACCCTAAGTTCTTGATAAGATAAACTTTAACGTATTGAATGTCAAGCTATCAGGGTATTAAAGATGCATCACTCCTGAATGCATACAGGTTCCGGTCATCCGGTAGGATAAACATATATTCCTTCCAAACCACGGGAGCAGTTTTGATTCTGGTACCGAGACTCTGACTCCAGATCTGACGGCCGGTCCGGGCATCCAGAATATACACATACGAATCGAGCGAGGCGACGTATATATATTTGTCCGAGACAATGATTTGCCCGCTGATGACGGATTCACTCTTAAAATGCCAAACCGGATCTCCTGTATCCTTTCGCAGGCAAAAGACGGTACCATCGGAAAACCCGACATATACGTTGTTACGGCCGATTGAGGGGGGAGAGTAGATCCTTGCCCCGAGCCGGGTTTGCCAGACCGTAGCTCCCGTTCCCGCGTCGACGGCTGCGATCAAAGAATCCCGCGCCGTCAGAAATACGTATTTCCCGTCCGTTGCCGGCTGTTCCATGATCACACCGAAAGCCTCGCTTTTCCATCGCTGCATCCCGGTTTGGGCATCCAGAGCGTATATATGCCCGTCGCTGGATCCAATAAAAATCAACGAACTCGAGGCGGCAGGGGATGAATAGAGTCTCTCCCCGATCTTATAATCCCAGAGGATTTCTCCCTCTTCAGGTTCGATCGCATATACGGTACCTTCTATACTTGACGTATAGATTGTTCCGTTGTACAGAAGCGGAGCCGACTCGATGGCTCCGAGCCTGAGACGCCAGATAAACTTCCCGGTGCGAAGATCGTAAGCATCGAGTGAATTGTTTCCTGAGGAGACTGGGATGATGAGCGTGTTCCTGTAAACGAGGGGGGCATGGGAGACGGGGCCGTCAACCTTGCGGTACCCAACCCGCTCTCCGGAAGGAAGATGGATCATATGTACTTCACCGTGAAGCGTGCCGACGATAAGAAAATCTCCCGCAATGACCGCGGCGGTCTGTCCGAATCCTCCCCCGGTCGAATACGACCAGGCACGAGTAAAGGGCGGAGATGCGTCTGCCGGCGTGTAGTTCGTGCGGGAATGATTTCCGCCCGCAAGGAGCCAGTTGTCGGGGGATTCGGGGAGCGAGTGATCGATCCTGAGTGATCCGCACCCGGAGATAACTATCAGAATTACGGTAACGATTAACAAACCCGGCGATCGATACCAGCTGTCCATTTAAAAATCCCACCCGAAAAAGAATTGTTGAAAAAGACCCCGTTGCATGCTTGTAAAATTGTTCTCGATTCGCTTTCCGATATCATACCGCAGTACCAGAACGCCGCCGATATTCCATCTGAGACCCGCACCCACGCTGCCGAGCGTTTCATGGTAGGTGGTATCCCAGACGCTGCCGGCATCAAAGAACAGGGCGCCCCTGATCGAACCGAGTCCGATGCCGCCGAATGGAAAGAGAAGTCCGAGCTGATCGATAAACGGGAACCGGAGTTCCTGGCTTGTCAACCATAATTTCTGGCCCCGGAGCGACCAGCGTTTATATCCGCGGAGATCCCAGCTCCCTCCCATGAAGAAACGCCGTGCTTCTTCGCCATGGTTATAAAAGAACTGGAAGCGCGACGCGAGCGCAGTGCGGTCTCCGATCCGCCAGTAATTCCTGTAATCGCCCATCAAGGTATAGTAGTTTACGTTCCCATGCTGAATGTCGGTTATATATGCGAGACTGACGAGGAATCGTCTGCCGTCTAGCGGACCGGTCAGACCCCATAGCGAATTGTCGAGGACGAAGGATATGGAATTTCCGAACATGAGCGCTTTCCGCTCGCCGAATTCGAAAAATAATTCTTTCGTCGAATGGCTTATCGATGTCGTCAGTTCGATTCGTTTGAAGACCGAGAGCGGATAGCTCATTGCAAAGTAGCTTCCGAATTGGCGTTCGTAAAAGAACAGATCGGGATCGGTGAGATCGTACCGCCGTCCCGCAAAGTGAAAGATGCCGTAGGCATAGTTGGTTCTCTTGAGCAGCGAGATGCGGGATACGGCGATATTAAAACTCTCAAGAAATTCATCCTGTGACTGGGCGGTATTATATATGAGGAAATTGAACCGGTCGTTCCCGAGCAGGTCGGAGAGGGATATTACCGCTCCGCCGCTCGTTCCAAAGATCGGGTCGGTGGATATCTGGCTCTGAGCAATGTCGAGCGTGTATCTGGGTTTGTACGATTCGACGCGCGCATCAACATCCCCCCGGATCCGGCCTGTATTCCAGGATTCGTTTCTTTCCGGTCTGGGAAACTCGACCGCATGGTTTTCGCCGGCTATTCTCTCCGCAATGTTCTCGAGTTTCCGTATATGGAAACGTCCCTGCTCATAAGCGGTAAACAAGAGATCTCCCGTCGATGTCCATGAGGGGTCGAAGGCGCCGGTAGTGAACTCGGTCAGCTTGACTGCACGTGCAGTCGCTATCGAAACGTCCACTTCGGCAGTCCAGATATTTCTCACACCGTCTATATCGGCAACGAAGACTATCCTGTCGCCTTCCGGCGACCAGGCGGGTGAATGAAAATTATTATTGCCGTAGGTAAAGGGGACGATCTCGCCTGTCTCGGCGATCATGAGGAAGAGATTATAATACCCTTCCCTACCCGCCGGGGAGCGGTCAGAGCTGAATACGATGAGCGATCCGTCCGGCGACCATGCCGGATCCCGGTCGTCGTATATATCAGCGCTCGCCTTTCGCAGCGATTCGGACGTTCTGTCATAGATAAACAGATTGCGGTAGCCTTCCATATCGACGGCAGACAGGACGATATTTTCTCCGTCCGGCGACCAGTGTGGGGAGTTCAGCATAACCAGATCGTCGAACCGCTTGGTTTCGAGGAGACGGTCATGCCGGATATCGTAGAGATGCAGCACGTCGCTTTCTCCGCTCTTCGTCACAAACGCGAGAATGCCGTCGCCCGAAATATTGATAGAATTCTGGAATAATCTGAAGGATTCGAATTCGCTCGTACGTTCTCCCCGTATGACCACGACCGGTTTCGCGTCGGGTGTTTCGATATCGACCTTGAAGAGACTGGTGTACCCCGAGTGATTCCCCACGAAATACACCTCCCGCTTTCCGTTGATCTCCGTGTATACCGGCGTCGCATTGAAACCACGCGTCATGATCTTTTTCGTAACCCGGCTGGGATGATCGCTGTCGGAAAGCAGCGGATAGTAATCCTTCTTCAACCGGTATAGCCATTCCTCGTCGAAGGCGCGGTAGTCTTTCCCGATAGTCGTCCTTATCACTTCGCTGAACGAAGATGAGACCCAGAAATTTTCCATCAGCAGCAGGACGGTTTCCTCGCCGTAAGTTTCTGCCATATACTGAACCGCGTTTTGACCGAGTTTGTACATCAGAAAGGAGCCGTAAAACCGTTCTATGTTCGAGAGTCCCACGACGTAGCCGCTGAGTACTGCGTCGCGTATAACCATATCCGCCTGAGTGTCCCACCCGGTCGACCAGTATTCGGCGAGGCCTTCGACGAACCAGAGCGGAGGGAGCCGGTCTGCGCTCTGCCGGCGGTCGCGCAGGACCTGTGCGATTTTTCCGGTCATAAACACGTGCACGAGCTCATGGCGGATGACATGTTCGAACTGATGCATCGAGCCGTTGAAGGGAATCACAACTCTGCCTTTGATAAACTCGAAAAACCCGCCCACGCCTTCCGGTATGAATCCCGGAGTAATATTGGTTTCCTGAAAGTGGAGATGAGAGCTGTAAAAGATGAGGGGAATGCGTCTCCGGATGGTGTGGTTGAATTTCTGCTCCAGCTCGGAGAAGCTCCTTTCGGCGATTTCGGCACCCCGTTCCGCGAGATCCCGCATATCGGAATAGAAGTATATGTCGAAATTATCGGTACGGAGAATATGCCAGTCGAAGTCGGTATATTGGATCTTGTTACGGCCGAACCAATAGAACTGCGCCGCTGCTGTTTCTGCAATACCGAGAAGAATACAGAGGAATAGAAAGATACGCAAACGCTTCATACCCGCGTGCCTGCCGTTAGTAAACACCGCCTATAATCATTAATGTCACTAAGAAATCGGATAAATTCAATGCCGATTACCGCGCATTCCGTAACATGTGTAAACAACCGATTTCGCGGATTCGTTCTGAAACGGCCAATCGTGTCTCAAATCCGATTCTCAGGGGAAAATTTGAACCTACAGATTCCATCCGTTCGACATCCGGGATAAATCGTACGGAATCCTGCGGTATCGTGAATTTTATCACCGGGTCCTCTCGAGCCGATCCTTCAGATAGCCGATGCGGTCCACGGGAGTCGGATCTACTCCGTTCAGCATCGCCAGAAAGTAGCTGACCCAGTCGCCGGTGTGTATCAGCGAGAACATACGCGCAAGCCGCGATTGACCTCGGGGACTGAGTTCAAGTATCGAATCTGGGGTGTTCGCCAACACTTCTGTGGTAATCGCCATACGCTGTAGCACCCGGGGATGATCGTCGGGGTCTCTGAGGAGCACGATCCCGAATCGCTTCATTACGTCTGCGGGATTAACCCAACCTACAATCTCATTATGATTCAGCTCCGGGAATGAGTTCGCATAGGAGAGTTGTTTACCATTCTCCTCTATTTGACAGGCCCACCGCAAACCGACCGGCTGGAGCAGATCGGATGACGACCAGACGATGACGACCTTGCCGCGGAGCGCCGAAGCGACACGGTAAGGTAGATTCTGTTCCGTTATGTCCAGCGCTTCGCCTGCAATGGTCTTGAGTACCACGATGGTCTCCTCTACCTCCGTCTCGCGTCCGTCGACAAATCCCATCCGTTCCATTGCATACAGCAAAGGGAAGAAAGCGTATCCCAGAGCTGCCCGCGGTTGTAATCCGCCCGGAATAAAGATCACCGGATGTTTATGCTCTTTAGCCCTCTTCGCGACCTCTCCCCCGGAGGTGATGCAGAGGACGGCCGCTTTTTGTTCGACTGCCCGGTTGTACGCTTCGAGGGTTTCTTCGGTATAGCCCGAATAGCTCGAGACGATCACGAGCGAATTTGCATCTACGTAGGAGGGCAGACGGTAATGACGGTTTACCGCAAAGGGGATTTTCAAATCGCCTCCGAGATACGTTTTCAGGAGATCCCCGCCGATCGCCGATCCCCCCATACCCGCAAGGACGATGTTCGATATTCCTTTTGCCTCCCTGCCCGGCTCAAAGTTTTTCCCGATGGCAACGGCTTCCTGTACCTGTTCGAAAAATCCGCGGATTTTTCCGCGCATATCCTGCGGATCCAGTTTTCTGATTAGGTCCGGTGTTATCATACCGATATTCTTCATTCCAGATTATTGAGACAGATAGGTTAATTCTTCGGACATCCGCTTTCGCGGCCACCGAGCTGGAGACGGCTGGGACCCGGGATCAGCCCAGCGGTACATCCGGCAGTTTCGATTTTAACGTCCGGCGGAGATATTCGAAGACCTCCTCGGGCGTACCGAGACTCATTGCACGGCGCGCGATGAGCTGGGCCTCTTTGAACCGGATCGATCGGATGATCTTCTTCACCTCGGGAAGAACCGAGGGAACGACGCTCAGTTCATTGATGCCCATACCGACGAGCAGGATCGTGGCTATCGGATCTCCCGCCATCTCGCCGCACATACCAACCCATACTTTTCGTTTATGTCCTGCATCTATCGTATGCTTGATCATACGGAGGACAGCTGGGTGAAACTCCTGGTACAGTTTCGTGATAGTCGGGTTGCCTCTATCGACGGCGAGCAGATATTGGATCAGGTCGTTCGTTCCGATGCTCAGGAAATCGACGTCGCGGGCGATCTCGCGAGCCATGAGCGCGGCACTCGGAACTTCTATCATAGCTCCGACCTTGAGATTCTCGTCGAATTCGATCTGCCGCTCCCTGAATTCCGTCTTCACCTCTTCGAGGATTCGCAGAGATGCTTTCACCTCTCCCACGCCGGAGATCATCGGCAGCAGGATTTTCACATTTTTCTTGACGCTCGCGCGGAGCAGCGCCCGCAGCTGCACCTTAAATATTTCCGGCCGGTCGAGCAATATCCTGATGCCTCTCCACCCGAGGAATGGATTGTTCTCCTCAACCATTTTGGGGAAAAGCTTATCGCCACCGATATCAAATACGCGGACGATCAGGTCATGGGGATATACTTTTTCGGCGGCGAGCCAGTAAGCTTCGTATTGTTCCTCTTCTCCGGGAAACGTATCCTTGCCTATGAGGAGACTTTCGCTACGGTAGAGTCCGATACCCTCGGCCCCCTGGAATCCGACGAAATCGAGTTCCTCGTTCAGGTCGGCATTCGCCGACAGGGTAATCCGGTAACCGTCTTTCGTTTCGGCATGGAGATCGCGCAGAGCGGTCAGTTTCTCCTCGAAGAGAGTATATCTCCGCTTTTTCTCCTCGTACTGGTCTATGTGTCTCTTTTGCGGTCTGAGGATGATGGTGCCGCTGTATCCGTCGAGCAGTATTTCGTCTCCGTTGCGGGCTATTGTACTGATCTTCGTGAGTCCGACGACGGCCGGAATTTTGAGCGCACGTGCAAGCAACGCCGTATGTGAAGTGATTCCACCCATATCCGTCGCATACCCGAGCACTTCGTTCCTGCTGAAAAGGATCGTGTCTGCAGGCGACAAATTACGGGCGATGACGATCGCTCTCCCCTCGAATTTCGATAAGAGGCGTTCCTGCTGAATATTCCGGATGATTCTGTGCTTTACATCTTCGATGTCGAACGAACGCTCGCGCATATACGATTCGCCGAGCTTCTGCATCACCTCTTCGTACTTCGTCATCTCGGTATGGACCGCGGCTTCGACGTTGATCATATCGTCCGAAATGCGTTTCCTGATCTGACCGATCAGCATCGGGTCCTCGAGCATCATGATCTGCGCTTCGAAGATCTTCGCTTTCGTATTTCCGATCTTCTGTTCGGTAAACGAGAGAATCTTATTGAGTTCCTTCGCGGCCCGGTTGAGCGCGACATCGAGGCGCGCGAGTTCACCCTTGATCTGTACGGGAGGGAGCGAACGCGTTTCGATTTCAGGAGGTTTTTGGCTGACGAGAAATGCGGGGCCGTGAGAAAGTCCCGGCGACGCAGCGATGCCGTGAATGATCACCGTTTCGCGGGATTCGGTCTCGTTTCCCAGATCAGGATCTTCGGTTTTGATGGATTGGTCTGTCGACATTTAATGGGCCGGTTTATTCTTCGTCAAATCCCCGCGCGAAAACCTGAGAGATCGCCTCGGCAGCCTCCGTCTCGTCGGCGCCGTCGATTTTAATCGTTAACTCGGCTCCCTCTTCGGCTGCAAGAGACATAACTCCGATAATACTCTTCCCGTTGATCTCCATTCCGTCTTTCAAGATAAAAAAATCCGATGAGAATTTCGCCGCTGTTTTCACCAGAATCGCCGCGGGACGGGTATGGATGCCCTTCTTATTGACTACGGTGACTTTTTTCTCAAGCATAGAAAGGGAGATGAGTACTCGTGGGATTGACCGATAACAATGCAAATATAGAAAATTCGGATTTAATATGCTCTGTCAAGCAGCAGATGTGCGAAACGAGCCAACCGATCCCGTCCTTCGCCGGCTGGGAGGGCAGAAAGCGATCGTTCGGCCTTTTGCGTATATTTTCGGACCGCTTCTCCCGCCCGGGCGACCGCTCCCGTCTCGCGGAATATCCGGCCGACTTCACGTATAATCCCAGGATCGGTGGCTTCCCGCCGGTAGACTTTTTCGAGGACCTTCCGGGCGCGTGAATCCGCGTGTGCGTAAGCCGCGAGCAACAGGTAGGTTCTCTTCCCCTTTTTTATGTCGTTGAACAACGGTTTCCCGAGTTCTGCTTCATCGGCGACGACATCGAGAAGGTCGTCCTGAATCTGAAATGCAAGTCCGAGGTACTTACCGAATTTTCTCAACGATCGGATGTCGGCTCCGGTACCGTTCCCGATCACGCCGCCTATCGATGCGGCCATTTTAAGCAACGCCCCCGTTTTCTTCTCAATCATCGTGAGATAATCCGCGACGCTCACCGCGTGCTCCCGCTCGAACTCCATGTCGTACGCCTGCCCCTCGCAAACCTCGAGCAGTCCTTCGGTGAAGAGGGACGCAATTTCCGTTCGACGGTCGCACTTTGTGCGGAGCAGGCTTCGATATGCGACGGCGACCATGGCATCGCCCGATAAAATTGCGACGCTGTCATTCCACTTTTTATGCACGGTGGGTCTGCCCCTCCGCATTCCGGATGCATCCATGATATCGTCATGCACAAGCGTGAAATTATGAAGCGTTTCGACCGCAAGCGCCGCCGGAATCGCCTTCCGCCAGGCACCCCCGACCGCTTCACAGGCGAATATGACGAGAAGCGGACGCACACGCTTTCCGCCCCCCTTGAGCACATATCTTCCCGCATCATACATCGTCGCCGGTCTGTCGCGGGTGAGCAGACCCGCAAGTCCGGCGTTAATAGCCGAATGATAACGCTCTAGTTGTCGAGTGAACCTGTCCATACGTCTATTTCAATACCAAGAGAGTTGCAGATGATAATTATAAAAACCGGCCGGATCCTCTCCCGGTACGAGGAAGATAGGAAGAGCCGGCGGGATGTGAAGCTTCTATTACTTCAGCCGAATCTCCGCTTTTTGCAGAGCGGCAATATCTGCGGAGCCGGTGAGAAACATGGTCCTTTGGATATCCCTCTTCCAGGAGAGGAGGTGCTCGTGTAATCCCTTCGTTCCGGATTTTATCAGCGTAACGATGAACTGCTGCGCTGCCGCGGCAAGATCCGCGCCGAGGGCAATCGCCTTTGCCGCGGTTACTCCGTCGCGGATTCCGCCCGAAGCGATGACGCACAGATCCAGCGCTTTTCTCCGGAGCGCTACCGCTGCGATGAGCGCATCGGCCGTCGGTATTCCCCATTCGAGAAATTCGTCTCCGATCGTTACCTGTTTGTTGCGCATCGCCTCCACCCGGGACCAGCTCGTCCCGCCCGCCCCTGCTACGTCTACATAGCGCACGCCTGCATTCAGCAAACGCTCGATAACCGATGAAGATAATCCGGATCCCACCTCCTTGACGATCACCGGGCACGAGAGTTTATTCACAAGCAGCGCGATACCTCGGAGTACTCCTTTAAAATTTGTATTCCCCTCGGGTTGAACCAGTTCCTGAAGCGGATTCAGGTGAATGACGAGCGCATCGGCATCGATGCTGTCAACGATTCGCTGAAAATCGCCCGGTGTATACTGTTTTGTCGTCAGGCGTGCGACCTCAGCGCCGCCTATGTTCCCGAGAACGGGAACGGACGATGCGGCGGATCTAACCACCGCGAAGGATTCCTCGGTTACCGTATTATCGAGGAGCTGTCTCTGACTCCCGACGCCAATCGGGATGCAGAGATCCTGACATATCTCGGCAAGTTGTGCGTTCAGCCGGGTCGCACGGCCGAAGCCTCCCGTCATGCAGGATATCAGGAGGGGAATTTCAATACGTTTGCCGAGGAACGTGGATGACAGATCGATTTCAGTGTAGTTGACCTCAGGAAGAGCGTTGTGCGTGAATTCCCATGCCTCGAATCCCGTGCTCTTCGTCCTGAAAGAGGTGTCCTTCTGAAATACAATATCTATGTGATCACGTTTGCGGCGGGCTGATACTCGGGATGATTCTCTCTGATTAAACCGGCGTTTCTTCATACGCACAGGAAAAATTTAACCTTTCTAAAATAATGATTATCACCAAGATAATCAATTATTTGATATTTGACCCCATCATTCGTATATTTATAAGTTTATAATCACTCTGAACACGAACACCACCCTAATTTCGACAATTTATCCACGCATGAGAGCAATCATACCGGTAGCAGGAGTCGGCAGCAGATTACGGCCGTTTACGTATACCCAACCCAAGGTTCTTCTCAACGTCGCCGGTAAACCCATCATCGCACATATCATGGATAAGATAGTCGAGGACGGCATAGACAAAGCCACGATCATTATCGGTCATTTTGGCGAGCAGATCCGGGATTATCTGGAGTCGAACTACGATATCGAGCTCTCGTTCATCCACCAGGAGGAACGGCGGGGATTAGGGCATGCGATCTATACGGCACATGAAACTTACGGACAGGATCCTCTTTTCATCATACTCGGCGATACGGTCTTCGATGTGGAGCTGAAGCAGGTGTTGAGCAGAAATGAATCGTCGCTCGGCGTGAAAACCGTTGAGGATCCCCGGAGGTTCGGCGTCGCGATCACCGAAAAGGGTTATGTGACAAAATTGGTGGAAAAGCCGGAAAAACCCGTCAGCAATCTGGCGCTCGTCGGTCTCTACCTGATACATAATTCCGAACTGCTCACCGAATGTCTTCGTGAGATGATCCGGAAGGACATCAAGACGAGGGGCGAGTATCAACTCACCGATGCACTTCAGATGATGATCGATCGAGGGGAAAAAATGAGCACCTTTCCGGTCGAGGGGTGGTACGACTGCGGCAAACCGGAAACGTTGCTCTCGACAAACCGCCAGCTGCTCGAAAAAGCTCAGCTTACCTTGAAACAGAAGGATAACGGCACTGTCATTATCCCCCCCGTTTACATTTCCCAGTCGGCAGAAATCAATCACTCCATCATCGGTCCCTATACCACTATCGCCGAACATGCCGTCATAAACGATTCGGTCGTGCGGAATTCGATCATCGGAGCGGGTTCGCGTGTCGATCAGGCACTGCTTGAAAATTCCATCATCGGGAATGAAGCGAACGTGAAAGGCAATTTCAAGCGGATCAATGTCGGCGACTCGTCGGAGATAGACTTCAGCAACGGAGCCGAAATATCCTGAAATTATTTCAATATATACAGTACCAAGCATCATTTAGGAGAAACACGTTATATGGCATTTTTATTCACATCTGAATCCGTCTCGGAGGGTCACCCGGATAAAATCTGCGATCAGATTTCCGATGCGGTTCTCGATGCCGCGCTCCGGGAAGATCCCGCATCCCGTGTCGCCTGTGAATGCTTCGTCGCGACCGGCCTTGTGCTTATCGGGGGCGAAATAACCACGAAAGCGGATATCAAGTTTCAGGACGTCGCCCGCGATGTCATTCGCTCGATCGGCTACACGAAAGCGGAATATAAGTTCGATGCGGATTCATGCTCCGTCCTGCTGGCGCTGAACAAGCAGTCGTCGGATATCGCCATGGGCGTCGACACCGGAGGAGCGGGAGATCAGGGAATGATGTTCGGGTACGCGAACGATGAAACCGAAGAGCTCATGCCGATGCCGATAATATTCGCCCACCGGCTGGTCGAGAAGCTCGCACAGATCCGGAAAAACGGGGAGGGAATCATGCCCTACCTCCGTCCGGATGCGAAATCGCAGGTCACCATCGAGTACGACGGCAACAGGAAACCGGTTCGCGTCCACACGATTGTCATCTCCACACAGCATGATTCGGATGTAACGCAGGAACAGATCAAAAAGGACATCCTCGAACACGTCATCCGGAAAGTGATTCCGTCCGAACTCCTGGATGCGAAAACGATCTACCATGTCAATCCAACCGGGAAATTCGAGATAGGCGGACCGCATGGTGACAGCGGTCTGACCGGCAGGAAGATCATTGTCGATACGTACGGCGGACGAGCTCCCCACGGCGGAGGAGCATTCAGCGGGAAGGACTCGACGAAGGTCGACCGGAGCGCGGCTTATGCAGCCCGGTACCTCGCCAAGAATATCGTGGCAGCCGATCTTGCAAGCGAATGCCTCATTCAACTCTCCTACGCCATCGGCGTGAGAGAGCCGGTAAGTATATATATCAACACCTTCGGAACGGGAAAACGATCCGAGGAGGATATCTCGTCATTCATCAGTAAAGAAATCGATTTGACTCCGGGCGGAATTATCGAAAGGCTCGACCTCCGTCGTCCGATCTTCAGAAAGACTGCGGCATACGGTCATTTCGGCAGAAACGACGACGATTTCACATGGGAACATCTGGATCTCGTACCCAGGTTCAAGTCGCTTCTCTGAAAAATATATCAATTCATTCATATCACAGGATTACCATGGATTACAAAAAAGGTCAATATAAAGTAGCAAACCTGAAGCTGGCGGATGAAGGAAGAAAGAGGATATCATGGGCTGAGTCGCGGATGCCGGTGATGATGTCTCTCATCGACGAGTACAGCAAGACCAAACCACTGAAGGGATTCAAAATAGCGGGATGTCTCCATGTGACGAAGGAGACCGCAGTCCTCGTCAAAGCGCTCGTCGCCGCGGGAGCTGAACTGAGCTGGAGCGGCTGCAACCCGCTCTCGACGAACGATTTGGTGGCAGCGGCGCTGGCTGCCGACGGCTATCCGATCTTCGCTTGGCATGGCATGAACGTTGAAGAATTCTATTGGTGCATCGACCGCACCATCGACATTGAACCGAACCTGACGCTCGACGACGGCGCGGATCTGATCTTCACGATCCATAACAAGTATACCAAACTCGCAGATAGCACGGTCATCGGCGGAACCGAGGAGACGACGACGGGCGTCAAACGCCTGCGGGCGATGGCGGAAGCCGGAAAGCTCCTCTACCCGGTCATCGCGGTTAACGACACCGAAACGAAATGGGATTTCGATAACGTATACGGTACCGGACAATCGACGTTGGATGGAATATTAAGAGCCACCAGCATCCTCTTCGCTGGAAAAAACGTCGTCGTCGCTGGATACGGACATTGCGGCCGCGGGGTTGCAATGCGCGCCGCCGGCCTGGGTGCGAACACCATCATCACCGAAGTCCGTCCGGGCGCCGCGCTGAAAGCAACGCTCGAAGGCCATCAGGTTATGTCGATGGATCAGGCCGCCAGAATCGGCGACGTCTTCGTGACGGCGACCGGCATCAACGACATTATCATAAGGAAGCATTTTGAAAAAATGAAGGACGGCGCGATCGTCTGCAATACCGGTCATTACGATTGCGAAATAAATCTGAACGACCTCGACGCAATCAAGAAATCGGTCCGGACGATTCGCGACAACAACGAGGAATATACGCTGCGAAACGGCAACAGAATTTACGTCCTGGCCAAGGGACGCCTCGTCAACCTTGCCGCCGCCGAAGGACATCCCTCGGAGGTTATGGATATGTCGTTCGCGAACCAGTTCCTATCGCAGATACGCCTTGCCGAGATCGCACGTAAAGGGAAACGGCTGGCGAATACCGTTCACGATATTCCGAAGAAACAGGACGACCGCGTTGCGGCGCTCAAGCTGAAAACCATGGGCATCAAGATCGACAAACTGACGTCCGAACAACAGAAGTATATTTCGGATTACAGCGCGGGAACCTGACCAAAAAACCCCGCGGGAACCGGTTTTCAAGAAGGACAGCTATACATACAGACGGCAGCTTCGATACGGAGCTGCCGTTTTGCTTTTTACGCGTTGCTTATTCTGTTTTTTATCAGGATATTTAACAGTTCACGGTTCCGATATGCAACTCCGGAGGAACTATGCGGCTGAAAACAGGTTTCATCATACTCTTCTGTTCATGTCTGTACACACCCCGGTTGTTCTCGACGTCCGATACACTTCTAAGTTATTTTCCCTTCGAAGTCGGAAATATCTGGCAATATACCACGATCAATACGGACTATCCTCCGATTCATGGCTCTGCGGATACCATCGAGATAAGGATAACCCGCGTTGATACGACAGCATCCGGTGGTATCTTCGTTTACACGAACGACCTGACCGAACCCCGATGGTATATCGACTCTCTATATGTTTATTCCCTTCCGCTCAACCTCCGTCACATACCCCTCACCGGAGCAGAGACGTGGTGGACGCTCGAAGATTCAACGCTCAATCCTCCCGCATCCTGGCGGCGATCCGTGAACATGACATCGGAGCTGTTCGATTATCAGATTTCATCGGTTAAATTCGAACAGTATCGGTCCACGTCGCGCGGCGACACCGTCTACTCGTATAAGGAACAACACGAAATATACGCGTATGGAATCGGGCTGATCGAAGCGTACCTATCATCCTCCGCATACTGGAGACTGACGGGATGCATCATCAACGGAGATACCCTCGGCAGCATCAAAGATACCGGACAGGAGTCTGTGCTCTCGTGGTTTCCCGTCGAGGTCGGCAACGTATGGCAATACAGAAATACCGAGCGGGTGGACTTTGGACCTTGGCATATATCATATTACTCAAATCTTGTTACCGGAATCGACACCCTTCCGGATAACATCATGCTGGTTCATATAAACGATACGCCTCGATGGAAAATCGACATAGGGGCAGGTACGGTTTACGATCACGGTACGCACAGGATGATCTTCCGGTACGCGGATATGCTCCAGGTTTACCCGTTAACGGAGGATGACCCCTATCAAACCGGGAGATTGCTCAATGTGGAAAAACAAATGCGCTGGGGTGAAAGACGTCACAGATTATATTTAGAAATATTCGACGCATGCAACGATAGCCGGCGTTGGTTCGCGGAAGGATTAGGGTTTATCGGGACCGAAATAAATGTATGGGGTTACTCAACGGACCTTGTGGGGGCCATACTCGGCGGAATAACGTACGGCACTGTATCCGTGAAGCCGACGAAAGACGTCCATCCTACCGTCTATCAGTTATTTCAGAACTATCCGAATCCCTTTAACCCCGTGACGAAAATCCGTTACTCGGTATCGCGGACTACCGAGGTCTCTCTGACGATATACGACATACTGGGGAAGAAAATTGTCGAGCTGGTCAACGGGGAGACGACGCCTGGAGTTCATGAAGTTGTGTTCGACGCCTCCGGGCTCCCGGGCGGCGTTTATTTCTACAGGCTGCACGCCGACGGATATTCGGCGACGGCCAGGCTCGTGCTCGTCCGCTAGATCGCGGCGTCCGTTACTATCCTGCACGAACTGAACTTCGTGGCGGCTTTTCATATGACACAAACCCCGTTCTACGGTAAGCGGTAATCGTCGGCGCTTGACCTCGCTTACTTCCTCTCAAGTCCGTACTTCTTGATCTTGTTATACAGGTGACTCCGCTGTATTCCCAGATCCTCCGCAGTCTGACTGACGTTCCAGCCTCTCCGTTCGAGTTGATATTTCAGAAATTCCCGTTCGGCTTTGTCCTTGAATTCCTGGAACGTCTCGGCGGTCTCCACGATCGCGTCGATCCCTCCCTTTTTCTGCGGACCGATGACCGTGAGATCGTCAGGGAGTATCCTGTCGCCGCGCGACATGATGACGAGCCGCTCCACGATGTTGCGAAGCTCGCGCACGTTGCCGTTCCATTCGTAAGTCTGCAGAGTCTTGAGCGTCTCTTTATCGAAAAGCTTCCGTGGGAACCCGTTCCTCTTGCAGACCGCGTCGGCAAAGGACTGCGCCAGCACGGGAATATCTTCACGTCGCTCGCGAAGCGGTGGAATGTGTATGGGGATGACGTTCAGCCGGTGGTACAGATCTTCGCGGAAGGTTTCCGACTCGATGAGTTGTTGAAGGTTCTTATTCGTCGCCGACACCAGCCGGACGTCTACCTCGATGACCTTATTGGAGCCGAGACGCTCGATCTTTCCCTCTTCGATCGCGCGGAGTACCTTCGCCTGCGCGGTAAGACTGAGATCGCCGATCTCGTCGAGGAACAGCGTCCCCTGGTGAGCCGCTTCGAATTTTCCGATACGTCTTGAGGCCGCACCGGTAAAAGCTCCTTTCTCATGTCCGAACAATTCCGATTCGAGCAACTCGTTCGGGATAGCCGCGCAGTTCACTTCGACGAACGCCATCCCGCTTCGTTTGCTGTAGCGGTGAATGCCCTTCGCGACCAGCTCTTTTCCTGTGCCGTTTTCGCCGGTGATGAGAATTCGCGCGTCGGTCGGACCGACCCGTTTGATCAGCTCGATAATATCCCCGATCGCCCGGCTTCCCCCCAGGATCTGTTCGTCTCCCTCGATCTTCTCCTTGATCTCGCGGTTTTCACGGGCAAGGGTCTGCTGGCGCAGGGCGTTCCGGACGGTTACGAGTATCTTCTCGCGATCGAGCGGTTTCTGCAAGAAGTCGTATGCCCCCTTTTTCGTCGCCTCGACCGCGGTCTCGATCGTACCGTGCCCGGATATCATCAGAACGGGGAGGTCTTCGTCCTTTTTTCTGATATTGTCGAGGACTTCCAAACCGTCCATACCCGGCATTTTAATATCGAGAAGCACTATGCCGAACGCTTCCTCGTCGATCTGTTCAAGCGCCCGCTTGCCGTTCTCCGCGAAGAAGGTTTCATATCCCTCATACTCGAGGATCATCTTCAGAGAATCGCGGATATTCTTCTCATCGTCTACAATAAGTATTCTGGTCATCTTATGCATGTCCGATCGGATTCAGGAACTAGGTTCCGCTATTTAAGCGGAGATGCGTTTGCGGCGGCCTCAGGTCTGGATGACTCCCGTTTTGAATTCCGGTACTTCTCCCCCGTTGTCCGCCATCGCGATCCCCTTTGAAATGAAAGAGCGAGTCGCCGCAGGATCGATGATATCGTCGATCCATAATCGCGCGGCGGCATACAGCGGATCCATCTCGGCCTGATATCTGTCGCCGATTTCCTTCAGCATCCTATCGATCTCTTCTTTTCCGAGCTCGTCCCCCTTCTTCTTCATCGCCTGGATGCGAATGCCGAGGAGCGTCTTGCTCGCCTGATCTCCCCCCATGACCGCTATTCGCGCGGAGGGCCATGCGGCGATCAGTCTCGGGTCGTATGCTTTTCCGCACATTGCATAATTACCGGCGCCGAAGCTGTTCCCGGCGATGACCGTGAATTTCGGTACGACGCTGTTGGCAACCGCATTGACCATTTTCGCACCGTCTTTGATGATGCCGCCGTGTTCCGCACGACTGCCCACCATGAAGCCGGTTACATCCTGAAAAAAAACAAGCGGAATTTTTTTCTGATTGCAGTTCATGATGAAACGCGCGGCTTTATCGGCGCTTTCGGAATAAATGACGCCTCCGACCTGCATTTCGCCTTTCCGGGTTTTTACGATCGAACGCTGATTCGCCACAATGCCGGCCGCCCAACCGTCGATTCGCGCGTAACCCGTAATAACCGTTTTGCCGTAGTCCCGTTTGTATTCGTCAAGCTCGCTCCCGTCGATTATCCGGGCAAGCACCTGGTACATATCGTACGGTTTTGATCGGTCATCCGGCATGATGCCGTACAATTCCTCCGGATCGAAAACCGGTGCCTTCGCTTTATCTCTGTCGAATCCGGTTCGTCGGGGGATTCCCGTCTTCGACAGAATGGAGCGGATCTGATTCAGACATGTTTGATCGTCGGGCATCTTATAATCGGTTACGCCGCTGATCTCGCAATGGACGGTTGCGCCTCCGAGGGTTTCGTTCTCGATGTCCTCCCCGATCGCGGCTTTCACCAGGTGGGAACCCGCCAGAAATACGTAACCGGTCTTATCAACGATCAATGCCTCGTCGCTCATGATGGGAAGATAGGCGCCGCCGGCCACGCATGGCCCCATGATCGCCGCGATCTGAATTATTCCCATCGCCGACATCACGGCATTGTTGCGGAAAATTCTTCCGAAGTGTTCCCTGTCGGGGAAAATCTCGTTCTGCAGCGGCAGAAATACCCCGGCGGAATCGACGAGATACACGATCGGCAGGCGGTTCTCGATGGCGATCTCCTGGGCGCGAAGATTTTTTTTACATGTCATCGGAAACCATGCGCCCGCTTTGACCGTCGCGTCGTTGGCGACGATCACCGTATCCCGGCCATGAATATTTCCGACGCCGAACACCGTACCGGAGGAAGGCGCCCCGCCGTACTCTGTGTACATATCGTATGCCGCGAACAACCCGATCTCCAGAAAATCCGATCCCGGATCGATCAGCTTATCGATCCGTTCCCGTGCGGTGAGCTTATTCCTGGAGTGCTGTTTCCGGATCGCCTGCTCCCCTCCGCCGAGTCTGATGGTATCTCCCCGGGATCCGAGCACGCGCAGCAGATTCTTATTGACATCCTCGTTGCGGTTGAACGCAGCGTCTCTTTTTATCTCTCTTCCGATCGACGGCATGGATGGATTCGGCTCCGATAGGATTTTTTCCTGCATGGGTTATTCGTGATATCCGGATACCGCTGCGGATCCGGCCTCTGTTTTCACTTTAACAGTTGTCTCGCAATTACCATTTTCTGAACTTCGGACGTACCTTCTCCGATGGTAACCAGCTTCACGTCGCGGTATAATTTCTCGACGGGAAATTCCTTTATAAATCCGTAGCCGCCGTGAATCTGCACGGCTTCGTTTGCGGCGCGCGACGCCGCCTCGCTGGCAAAATATTTTGCCTGTGCGGCCGCCATCGTATAGTCGAGGCCGTTGTCTTTCCTATAG
>CAZBUK010000064.1:0-22785 GCA_964495085.1 uncultured Ignavibacteriales bacterium | reverse complement strand
GCATGTGTTAAGCACGCCGCCAGCGTTCGTCCTGAGCCAGGATCAAACTCTCCGTTGTAATTTTTATAAAAAAAATCACCAACGCAGAGCGTCCTGTATCATTTTTGATACAGATTGAAACTCTGTATTGACTTGAACCTCTTACCTATGCACACCTAATGTCAAAGAACAATTCTATCCCTTTATTCCAAAGGGCCTATAATATAACAACTATTTCGTATCTTGTCAACAACCTTTTTGAGAATTATTGTAGATTTCAACCCGTATTATCAAAACTTAATCTCAAAAGAGCATTAAATATACGGTTATATCAACTTCAAGTCAATAGAATGGATGTTTCCTCCCATTACATCGATAATATCTCAGCCAACTTCATCAGCTTTCTGTCGATTTCCTTTTTTTTCTTCCAACTCTCTGCAAGCGGCACCTCGACAATCTGATTATTGATCTCCCCCACCATTATATTCGATCTTCCGTAAACCAGTTTTTCGACAGCGGTGGCACCTAATTTGCTCGCGAGTATCCGGTCGCGGGCGCTCGGACTTCCACCGCGCTGAATATGTCCCAGAATACTTACTCGATAATCATATCCTGCGAAATCCTTCACCTTATTCGCAATTTCCAATGCTCCTCCTTCTTCATCTCCCTCCGAGACTATTATAATCGCGCTTGATTTATCCTTTCTAAAATGGTCGAAGAGCCGGCGAAGTTCATTGAAATCCGTGGCCACCTCGGGCAGAGCGATGTATTCAGCTCCTGCGGTGATACCGACGTCGAGCGCTATAAAACCCGAGTCTCTCCCCATGACCTCCACAAAAAAGAGCCGGTCATGCGCATCGGCAGTATCGCGAAGCTTATCTATCGCGTACATTGCCGTGTTCACCGCTGTATCGTACCCGATCGTAAAGTCCGTACCGAATAGATCGTTGTCGATCGTACCTGGAACTCCTACGACTTTCACCCCATGCTCCGATGTTAATGCTGATAATCCCTGAAACGTTCCGTTTCCTCCGATGCCGATCAGTCCTTCGATCCCCAGCCGGTTGAGATTTTCAAACGCCTTCATACGACCCTCGGGCGTCATAAATTCCTTCGATCGGGAACTCTTCAGTATCGTTCCTCCCCGCTGAATTATATTCGAAACCGAACGGGCCTGCATTCGATGTATATCTCCGTTTATTAATCCCCTGAACCCCTGCTGAATTCCGTAAATTTCTAAATTATGATAGAGTGCCATCCTGACGACTGCCCGGACCGCCGCATTCATTCCCGGCGCATCCCCTCCGCTGGTAAGAATTCCTATCCTTCTCATATATATTCATTTCCGCTTAAGTGATCGATTGTATCTGTATGAACAAACCGTTCAATGTATCGAGAGAAATTAATAAATGCAACGAACGTCTCATCACATTCATAGCGAATTATTGCTTGATTATCTATCATTTTTTCCCTATTATTCCCAAGATTTTTTCTTGCCTGCCCCTATCACTTCACAATGGAGTTACCCTATGACTTCAGATGCTCGCGGCGTATGGGGATCCAAACTCGGTTTCGTCCTGGCCGCTGCCGGATCTGCTGTCGGATTGGGAAATATCTGGCGCTTCCCCTATGTCACTGGAGAGAACGGGGGGGCAGTCTTTGTCATCATCTATATCTTCTGCGTGTTCCTCATCGGCATACCGGTCATTTTCGCAGAACTCTCGATAGGCAGACATACACAAAAAAATCCTGTCGGAGCGATAGAGAAGATCGCGCCACGGAGTTACTGGAAAATACTCGGTTATCTGGGAGTGCTGACAGGCCTCTGCATTCTCTCCTACTATGCCCTGATCGCAGGATGGACGGTCGGCTATATCTACAAATCACTCTTCCACGAAACTACCCTCTTCAACGAATTTATTACCGATACTACTGCAAGCCTGTCTCTCTATATTCTCTTCCTCCTCCTGACCATCGGTATCGTCTTCGGCGGCATCGCAGGAGGCATCGAGCGATGGTCAAAAATATTGATGCCGTTGTTACCGGTACTCCTCATCTCAATCACCATTTATGTCCTGACACTCGACGGTGCAATGGAAGGCGTCGCCTTCTACCTGCAGCCGGATTTTTCTGAAGTGAGTGCACGGACATTCCTGGTTGCGCTGGGACAGGCGTTCTTCTCGCTCAGCCTGGGAATGGGCGCCATGATGACCTACGGAAGTTATCTGTCCAAAAAAGAGAATATCGTCTCCGCCGGCTCAACGGTCGTCATATTCGATATTCTGATCGCGCTCCTCGCCGGATTCGCGATTTTTCCGGCAATTTTCGCGTTCGGTAAGAGTCCTGCTGAAGGGCCTGCTCTCGTTTTCGTAATCCTTCCCGAGATATTCGATGCGATGCCGGGCGGTATGTTGGTTGGAGGCGTATTTTTCATTCTGCTGTCAATAGCGGCGTTAACCTCAGCGATCTCGCTGCTTGAAGTGCCGGTTGCTTTTCTCATCGATGAGAAAAATATAAGCAGGAAGATTGCGGTCTGGATAGTCGGCGGCATTACATTTCTCGTCGGCCTGCCATCGGCCCTCTCGTTCGGAAATGTCGGTTTCTTTTCCGATCTCCCCTTCTGGGAAGGGAGGTCGTTCTTCGATCTGGTCGATTTCACATTCGGTACCGTCGCTCTCCCATTGGGAGGGATGTTCCTTGCAATATTCGTGGGATGGCGCTGGGGAGCGCATAATGCGAGCACGGAACTTAATGAAGGCAACGGCACCTTCATCGGGATTCAGAGTCGCATCTGGATATTCCTGATAAAATACATCTGCCCCATCGTTATCCTTATCGTCCTCCTGAATACCATCGGGGTATTCGACCTCTAATTTCGTCTAAGGAGTATTCTCATATGGATGGCTTTTTCGACCAATTTGCAGTATGGCTGGATTCGACTGCGGGGCTGATCTGGACTTATATGGTGCCGGTACTTTTCGGCATCGGTATCCTTTTAACCTTTCGCATCGGGTTCCTGCAGATACGAAAACTCGGTACTGCTCTCAGGATCACGCTCAGCAAACGCTCCCGTGTAAGCTCCGGACGGGAGGGCGACGTTACTCCGTTTGCCGCATTATCTACTGCGCTTGCAGCGACTGTCGGTAACGGGAATATCGCCGGAGTAGCAACAGCTATCTTCTGGGGAGGTCCCGGAGCAATATTCTGGATGTGGGTTTGCGGTCTACTCGGCATGGCGACGAAATACAGTGAGGCGGTCCTGGGCGTTAAATACCGTCAGAAACACCCCGATGGTACGATTGCAGGTGGACCGATGTACTACATACGATACGGCTTGAAAGAGTCGGGTTTCTCCAAGTTCCTCGCGGGTATGTTCGCTGTGTGCGGTGCCTTTGCAGCACTCTTCGGAACCGGAAATATGATGCAAAGCAATGCAATGTCGTCCGCCTTTCTGAGCGAATTCAACATACCGCCGCTCGTCACCGGTATCGCCATCACGGTGCTCGTGGCGCTGGTTATTCTCGGCGGCATCAAGCGGATCGGCGCAGTTGCTTCCCGTCTCGTGCCGACGATGATCATTGTATATTTTGCCTTCGGTCTGATCGTGCTCGCCTCGAATATATCTCTGATCCCGGAGGCATTCGGTCTCATTTTCGAATATGCATTCTCGCCCGCGGCCGCCGCAGGCGGATTCCTCGGGGCTTCCATTCGCCAGGCGATCCAGTTCGGAGCCCGGCGGGGTATTCTCTCCAACGAAGCCGGACTCGGCAGCGCCCCCATCGCACACGCAGCTGCACAAACCCCCGGACCCGTTTATCAGGGACTCATCGGAGTCGCGGAAGTTTTTATCGATACACTGATCGTGTGCACCTTCACCGCGATCATCCTGCTCTCATCCGGAGTCTGGAACAGCGGACTTGAAGGAGCTGCCATGACGGCAAGCGCTTTTTCCGAAACGATTCCGTACATCGGCGGAGGAGTTGTCGCATCCGCATCGTTTCTGTTCGGGTATTCGACGTTGCTCGGCTGGTGCTACTATGGCGAACAGTGTCTGAAGTATCTATTCGGCGTGAAAATAACCACGATCTACCGGATCGTCTTCATCAGCCTCACCTTTATCGGTGCACTCGTGTCGATTGAGATAGTCTTCTTCATCGGAGATATTGCAAACGCATTCATGGCATTCCCGAACCTGATCGGATTATTGCTCCTCTCGGGTATCGTTGCGCGCATAACAAAAGAAGCCCTCGAGAAGGATCCTCTGTTTACAGAGTAGGATAAATTCACATCCGGATTCCCGAATTCGATGGATTCCGGTTAACCGTCGTTTATTCTCATTATTGCGGACAACATGCATACCTTTCTCGATTCTCTCACCGCCCAATTCGCCACGTTCGCCTCGCTCGTCTGGAACGTCATGGTTCCCGTTTTGTTCGGCGTTGGTCTGCTGCTCACCGTCCGCCTCGGATTCATCCAATTCCGGCACCTCGGTACCGCGCTCCGGATCACACTCAGCAAGAAATCGCGTGCGAAGTCGGGGAGAGAAGGAGATATTACGCCCTTCGCGGCTCTTTCGACCGCTCTGGCTGCAACACTCGGCAACGGAAACATCGCCGGCGTTGCAACCGCGCTCTTTGCCGGCGGTCCCGGTGCGATCTTCTGGATGTGGATCTGTGGTCTGCTCGGCATGGCAACAAAATACAGCGAGGCAATGCTCGGCGTCCATTTCAGGCAAAAACATCCCGACGGTACCATTGCGGGCGGACCGATGTATTACATCAGGGCCGGTCTCAATGACTCGATCCTATCGAAATTTCTCGCGGGGATGTTCGCCGTTTGCGGAGCGGTAGCAGCGTTCGGGATCGGAAACATGGTTCAGAGCAATCAGATGTCGCACGTCGTGGAAAGCCAATTCGGAATCCCGGCGGCTCTCACCGGGATTATTATCACGTTGCTTGCAGGACTGGTGATACTCGGAGGTATCAAGCGGATCGGGAGCGTCGCATCCAAATTGGTACCGGGCATGGTCCTTATCTATTTCGTTTTCGGTGCTGTTGTATTGGTACTGAACGTGAAAATGATTCCGTCCGCTTTTTTACTCATCTTTGAACATGCGTTCACACCGGTTTCAGCGACAGGGGGGTTCCTCGGAGCCACGATCCGGGAGGCGGTGCAGTTGGGAGCACGCAGGGGTATCTTCTCGAATGAAGCCGGTCTCGGTAGCGCACCGATCGCACACGCAGCAGCGCAGACGCCCGGACCGATGTATCAGGGTCTCATCGGTATAACCGAAGTATTTATAGACACCATTGTGGTATGCACCTTTACCGCGCTTATTATTCTGACGACCGGTTCATGGATGACCGGATTAGACGGAACCGCGATGACTGCGGCCGCTTACTCGCATGGTATACCGTTTCTCGGCGGTGCGATTGTCGCACTTTCCTCCCTTTTGTTCGGATTTTCCACGCTCATCGGATGGAGCTATTACGGCGAACAATGTTTAAAGTATCTTTTCGGCCTCAGAATTACGACCGCTTACCGTACGGTCTTCACGCTGCTGATTCTAGTGGGTGCATTAGTATCGCTTGACCTCGTGTTTGCATTTGCGGACATCGCCAATGCATTCATGGCGCTGCCGAATCTCATCGGACTGCTGCTCCTCTCAGGACTCGTTGCCCGCGCTACAAAAGAAGCTCTCAGTAAGGATTCGCAATTCCAGCAGTGACCATGTATGTCTGCAACCCGTAATCCATAAAGCAGGCGAGCGGGGAATGGATATTGTGTTTGCGGTAGATGACCGGGGGCTCATTGATTTCTGGATTATTGGAGCTTGCTCTTGGGGGGTGCAAAGTTAAAGTACTATCTGTATTTATCTGAGATGCGATGAAGGGATCGGGGAAAGCACTCAACTCCCGTTCTTCTCCTTCAGAATAAATTCCTCTGCAAACTTAACATACCTGTACACATCGCTGAAATTACTAGCCAGACCGAGTGAAACCCGCACCGCGCCGGTGCTCTTATCGTCGATGCACATTCGGAAATCATCCACCGTAAGCCTCGTTGTCGTCTTCTTGAAACAGCTCAGCAATTCGTTCTTCGATAGACCGAGCGCCGCCTCTCCGCCTCCCGGATTGCAGAAACATCCGGTCCGTAAAGATATATTGTGCTTGTTCGCCTCCTGCTCGACATACATATGATCGATGTAGTGCCCGCGTCTGTCGTAGAAATTCATAGAGACCGCGCCTCCACGTTGCTCCGGCGTATCGGCGCCGTAGAGACGCACAAGCGGAGCGCCGTTATCGTGGTGCAACGACATCAATCTGTGTATCAGCCAGTCGGATAAACATCGCACGCGCTCATGGATCGCATCGATACCGACGGAAGTGATAAACCGTAATCCGATTTCGACCGCGGGAATCGAGAGAAAATTAAGGGTACCGTCCTCGAATGCCGACGCACCTTCCGCCAGATAATACGTATCTCCCTGAACCGAGGCGACGGTAATCGTGCCGCCCGCAAACCACGGCCGTCTGAGTATTTTCAGCGCGCTCCGTCTGGCGATAAGGCAGCCGACACCCGTCGGATAACCGAACATTTTGTAGAATGATATCGCCACAAAATCCGGACGGTGCACGCCCAAGTCAAGTTCGTTCGTGGGAACGAACGCCGCTGCGTCGAGCAGAACATACCAACCGAGCTCTTTGGCTTTTGCGATCCAGTCGAGCGAATGCTGAATTCCTGAGAAATTCGATTGAGCCGGATATGCGAAGAGATGAAAGGATCCGCGCTCGATCTTTTGCAGTTGCTCGGACAACTGTCCTTCATTGAGGCGCATTTCGGGGAGGGAAAGCGGTACGTATACGATTTTCGAGCTGTGTGCACGTGCGTACTCCCGGATTCCGTTCACTGAATTATGATTGTCGAAACTGAGCAGAAAGGTCGAACCGCCCGAGAACGGGAAGGATTCCCCGATAATTTTGAGAGACCCGCTCGCATTTAGCGTGAATACCACCTCATACTCGGCGGGAGATGCGTTAAAGTAAGATAGTATGCTCTCCCTCGTACTCTCGACGAGATTCGTCATCTGGAGAGATGAAGGATTGGAGGAGTGGGGATTCCCGAATACGCCTTCGTACAGTAATTCTTGATGCTCTCTCAACTGACGGTCCGCATAAAGCCCGCTTCCCGTATAGTCGAGATACGCATGGCCTTTCCTGTCCAGCCGGGAGAACTCCGCATCCCGGATCGAATCGAGCATTCCGGTATGGGTATAGGATGGGTACAGGTCGAGAAAATTCTCATACTCCCGTTCCTTCGCCTGTGCGGAAAAAACTCCGGTATACTCCGACGAGATTGTCATATCCGTCCCACGGTAAATTGAACCAAACGAGCGATGTCAGTAATATATATAATTACCGGTGAAATTCAACAGCGAACGGATGAGGCACCATGAGCGGACCGGGGATATGTCTCATCGGGGTTCATCGCTCGTCATAGCCCGTTATCAACGAATATTTGCTATTATTTCACGGGAGTCCTAACTTATGGATTCCACCGCGTGCATACATTGATTGAAAGCATATCTCAATGAACATCCTTCTCACCGGCGCCAGCGGATTTCTCGGCTGGCATCTTGCCGGCACACTCGGCTCGGAACACCGGGTGAGCGCAACGGCGCATCATAACAGTCCCGTCATACCGAACATTGAATGGATACCGTACGATCTCGGCGGACAAAATTCCATGGATACACTCTTTGCCAATGTACGTCCGGATATTGTCGTGCATGCTGCCGCTCTTACCAGCGTTGCATATTGCGATGCACATTCCCGCGAAGCCACCATGGTCAATGTCAAAGCCACGGAGCGGATTGCGGAACTATGCGAGAAACAAGAATCGTACCTTATCTATGCATCAACGGACCTTGTTTTTGACGGAAGACGGGGAAATTACAGCGAAGACGATACGACGAATCCGGTTTCGTATTACGCCCGCACCAAGCGGGTTGCCGAGGAGGTCATACAGAGCACCGTCGCCCGGCATACCATCATTCGATTCGCCCTGTTATACGGGCCACCATCCCCCCACAGCAGGAGTTTCCTCGGTTGGATGGGAGACGGTTTTCGATCGGGGAAAGGAGTGACGTTGTTTACGGATCAGTACCGGACTCCGATATTTGTCGGAGATGCAGCTGAATTGGTGCGAAACGTGATAAACCGGATCGGTACGCCGCCCCAGATAAAGCTGGTCCATGGGGGGGGACCGGAGCGCGTCTCCCGGTTAGAATTCGGACAGGTCTACTGCGAGGTCTTCGGGTACGATACTTCTCTCATAAAAGCGATAAAAATGTCGGATAAACCGGAGGTTACGAACGATGCGAAGGATGTTTCGCTCGATATTTCAAAAGCCCGGACATTCCTGAATTACGATCCTTGCGGAATCCGGAAAGGCCTGGAAAAAACGAAGAACAGCTTGTAAAGCTTTCTGCAGTGCTATCACGAATCCGGATATTAAAAAACCCGGCCGGTGAATTCGGTTCCACCGGACCGGGCTGTTATTTTTCTGACGGAGTTTGTAACGGCCGTAACGACGCGCGCGGGAATTTCGCCTTATACCGCAGAGCGGTCAGGATGCCATTGCATTTATACGGTTTTCGATGATCTTTTCATGGCTTCTCGCCTCGCCGTTCTTGTAGTCGCTTATCGGAGTATACTCAGGTATAACGTGTTTCATGTTCGCCTTTATGAGGATCTCGTTGTCTCTGTAAGCCGCAGCGACAAGATCGTCGATCATCCGGTCGAGACCGTCGGGTATGATCTGGCTCGCGTTGCAGGCGATCAATACCTTTTCGTGTTCCGTCGGTGCGTATTCCTCCCCGGGGATAAAGAGTTCTTCGAATAGCTTCTCGCCCGGACGGAGGCCGCTGTAAACGATGTCGATATCTTTACCGACTTCATATCCGGAAAGACGGATGATGTCGCGCGCGAGGTCGACGATCCGGATTGGCTGTCCCATATCGAGCACAAATATTTCTCCGCCCTTACCGATGACCGATGACTGAAGCACGAGTTGTACCGCTTCCGGGATAGTCATAAAGTAACGGCGAACCTCAGAGTGAGTCACGACGACGGGGCCGCCGCTCGCGATCTGCTTTTTAAAGATCGGCACGACACTACCGCGGCTTCCCAGCACATTTCCGAAACGTACACATACATAACGGTTACCGGTTCTGCGCGCCGCCTGTAATACCAGAATCTCGGCGACCCGCTTGCTGGCTCCCATGATGCTCGTCGGATTAACCGCTTTATCGGTAGAAATCATAACGAAGTTTTCCACGCCGTATCGCGTCGCGAGATAGAGGAGGTTGCGCGTTCCCAGTACGTTGTTGGTTATTGCTTCGGCCGGGTTGAGTTCCATCATCGGCACATGTTTATGGGCGGCCGCGTGAAAGATGATATCGGGTTTGAACCGATCGAAGATCAGTTTCACTCTCGATTGCGACCGGATGTCGGCTATGAATGTGGAGAGCTTCGGTACTTTGAATTTCGGATTCTTCATCCGGTGCATCAGATCGATATTCTTCTGGAGATCCTGCTGAATATCGAACACCGTATTCTCTCCGTGACCGAGGAGTACGATCTCGGATGGATTGAAACTCAGGATCTGGCGGCAGATTTCGCTGCCGATCGATCCGCCCGCGCCGGTCACGAGAACTTTTTTACCGTTGATGAATGCGGCTACTTTCGCAATATCGGTTTTTACCGGTTCCCGGCGTAGAAGATCCTCTATCTGCACGTCCCGGATACTGTCGATGCGTATCTGGCCGTTGATAAGTTCGAATACGCTCGGAACGGTACTGACTTTGACCTTCGCCGACTTCGAGATGTTCACGACGTCGCGGATATCCTTACCCGGCGCCGTCGGCATCGCGATAATAACCTGTTTGATTTTATAATCCGCAACGACTTCGGGAATCGCGGTTCTTGTGCCGACTACCCGCAGGCCCCGGATTTGCAAGCCCTGTTTTTCGAGATCGTCATCGATGAAGGCGACCGGAATCAATCCATGATGCGGATTCCTCTGCATTTCACTGACGATCGAGATACCCGCTTTGCCGGCTCCGATGACGAGCACGCGGTTTCCATCAGGATTGCTCCTTCGCTCAAGCGTCCGTTCGAACAGTCTCACGCTGAATCTTGTCCCGCCGACTACCAGGAAGGTTAGCATTCCGTCGATGAGCGGTACCGACCGGGGTACGTCGACAACCGGAAAAAACGGAAGTTGATAGAAGATGATGAAGAAAAATGTCTGGGCGGATACCGCGACCGCTGTGAGAATACCGATATACGCGAGTTCGTCGACGCTTGCATATCGCCAGTACCGGCGGTACAGCCCCGCGAAATAAAAGATGGATAGTTTTAACAGGGGAAAAAAGAACATCAGGAAAATGATTCCCTCCCCGTACTGATCGAATTTTATATGGCCGTCGAGGCGTAATGCAAGGGCGATGACGGGCAGGAATATAAATAAAACTGCATCAATCGCAAAGAAATGCCGATTTTTCAGACGGATAAAAAATTTTGATATTGCATCCATCACTTCCCCCAAGTGTGCCGGTTAGTCTGCACTGCGTATCTTAATTTATTGACCTACGAATTTTGATACTGAAAAGTATGTACCTTGTCTTTCATAAAGTGTGATAATAGTCACAGGGGTGGCAAAAAGTGGAGTTGATCCGACACGCGAATAATCACTCTTTTCCCCCGGGTTCCCGAATCGGGTGATTCAAGGATACATAATCTAAAAATAGATTTCCTTTAAATCAATATAAAATCGATTATTTTTTTAACAAAATAATCCGTATCGCATCACTCGATTCTAAGTGTTGACGGGTTTCGCAGCGGGAGACGAACGATTCGATATCCATGAAAATCCTCAAATGAAGCCTCGTATTGTGAATCCCCGGCGAGAATCTCTTCGCTTTTCCCTACAACCAGCATGACGAATTTATCGGGATCGAGATACCTGAGAGCCGCCGCCTGAATATCCTCAACAGATACCGCACTGATATTCTCACGGTAGCGAAGCCATCGGGCAGGATCCCTCCCCTCGAATTCATCGCGTGCGTATAAATTGATCGTTTGATTGATGCGCGCAAAATTTCTCGGAAATGCTTCGAGCATCGAATTAACCTGAACCTTGAGTTCTGCGTCTGAAACCTCCTCTTCGCGCATTCTCTTAATCTCCTCGATAACAATATGCGCCGCGTATGCACAAGCTTCATTCCGGCTTTGAAAAAATGCTCTGAACGCGCCCGGATAGTGCATGCCGAATGTCAGCGTGCTCCCGGCCGAATAGGCCAATCCCTCATCGGATCTGACGCGAGAGAGGATTCTCGACGTAAACCCCGAGCCCCCCAGAATACCGTTCAACACCTGCAGCACATGTCTGTCCGGGCTGTCCCACGTTGTACCCAGATGCCCGATGCTGACTCTCCCCTGGTTCACATCGGGTTTGTCGATAATATATATCCCTGGTTGGAGTACATGGTCGGGTTTGGGAACGGGCCCCTTCCATGCTTCCCGCGGCTCCCAACCGGCAAATGCCGAGTTCAGGAGGGCAAGCATCTCAGCTCGATCGAAATCGCCGGATGCCGCAATCATCATATTGCCGGGATGAACGAATTTCTCCTGGAAGCGGCGCAGATCATCCGGTGCGATCGCGTCCAATGTTTCGACGGTTATCCCTCGCGTGCTGTAATGGTCCTCGCCGTAGAGTAAATATTCCCATTCCCTCGATTCGATCTGCGATGTCTGATCGTTCCGGCGCGCAAGATTCTGTCTGATTCGTTCACGTTGAATGCGAAATCGCTCGGCATCGAATCCGGGATTCCTCAGGATATCCAACAGCAATTCAAGTCCGCGCCCGATATCCTTCGATAGAATGTTCAGGCTCGCCGATCCGGAGGTATTCCCGAATGAAGTTGATATATTCGCAGCTAAAAAATCAATCTCATCGTCGAGTTCCTCCGGAGACGAGGATTTAGTGCCGCCGTCTCTGAGGAGTACTCCGGTTAAAGACGCGACACCGAGTTTTGCCGGATCCTCCCATGCCGCGCCGCCCCGAATGAGTACGTGTATATCAATCAGCGGAAGCTCCCTGTCTTCTGCGATATAGACCACGATACCGTTGTCGAGCGTGGTCCGGAATTTTCCGGGTTCGGGCGGATCGAAGGTCAGGTCCGGGAACGACAGCATGTCGGGATGCGAAACGATATCCTGCGTATACCCGACGGAGATAAAAAATAATAGGAGCATCGATACACAAATTACTACCGGTTTCATGACGTTTCCTTCATCGTAAAGGGTGAGGATAATACTCGGTCAGTTCTCAAGCTCTTCGATCCTCCGCTCGAGTTGCCTGATTACAAATTGAATCATTTTCTGCTGGTCTGCCTCTGTAATCCTTTCTCCCGCAGCCTTCGTCTGCGCGAGCATCATATTCAGTTGGCCTTTGTCGCTGATCTGCCGGATCTGCGACGTTACCTGCCGAGCCTGCTCCTGAAGTCCCGGCGGGAGCGCAGCCAGTTCGGGATCCGCTGTTTGTCCGGTTGTCTTCGTGTAATACAGAGCGACGTTGCGTTTCTCGTCGGCAAAGTATCTTTCGACTACCGCGGCGATGTCCTCAACGCTGATATCCTGAATCCGGGACGGCTGCGTATTTATATACCGCCAGCTGTCCAATACCTCGTAAAAACCCAGCTGGAGCATGAGGAAAAAATTACTCGAGAGTCTTCGATATGCATTCGCTATGCTCTGATTTTTTACCCTTTGAAGTTCAATATCCGTTACCGGTTCGCTGCGAAGCCGGTCGATATGCGCATAAATTTCTTTCTCGACCTCTTCCGGACGCACGTTCTCTTTGGTAACGACGGAGAATTCAAAGTATCCCCCAAACCTGCGCGATGCCTGAAATGCCGATGCCTGGGTCGCCAACTCTCTCTCCAGTACCAGATCGCGATGCAGTCTGCCGGTCCTGCCGCTGAGTATTCCCGACAGCACTTCAAGTGCGAAGGAATCTGGATGATTGAAGGGGGCTGTATGATACCGGACCCTGACGGTCGGATTCGTTTCAGCAAATGCAATCATCCGTTTCTCCGCAACCTGCTCGATCTCCTCGGTGATTACTTCCGGTACCGGATACGGCGACGACGGCAGACGCGAAAGATAAGCCTCGCTCAAGCGGATAATCTCCTCGGGATCGAGATCTCCGACGAATATAAATGTCAGATTATCGGCGCCGTAATAGATATCGTAAAATTCGTTTGCCTGCTCTCTCGTGATATTTTCGACATCGGATGGCCAACCGATGACCGGCCATCCATACGGGTGGGCCGTGTAGAAGAGCGATTCAAAGGTTTCGTCATACTTTCCCGTCGGGGTCGATTCGATCCTGAGACGCCGCTCTTCCCTGACGACATCCCGCTCCGAATAGAATTCTCTGAAGACCGGGTTTAACAGTCGGTCTGATTCGATCCAAAAAAACAATTCGATTTTATTCGAGGGAACCGTGACCATATAGAAGGTCATATCTGTATTGGTAAATGCGTTCAGACCGGTTCCGCCGGCGTTCGAATATATCCTATCGAGTTCGTCCTTGATAATAATTTCGCGCTGTTCCCGAACGAGAGCCTGAAACGATTCCGAGAGCTCGAAGTATCGTGGGGACCAAATATCCGGATCCGGTATATCGTCGACCAGGCCGCGCCGGCGCATCTCGCGAAGTTTCGCCTCCTCCTCACGCATCAGCGCACGAATCGAATCCTTGCGCGCGATGATCGTCCGGTCGCGGTTATAATCCATAGTACCGATCGTCCGGGTCCCTTTGAACATCATATGCTCGAATAAGTGCGCCATGCCGGTAATCCCCGGCCTCTCATGAACCGAGCCTGCATGCGCCACCCAACCCGCGGAGATGCTCGGATCGCCGGGCCGCTGCACCATTAAAATCTGCAGTCCGTTGCCGAGCTCGTGTTCGAGAACGTCCACCTGTTGCGCGCCGATCCCGGACGGGAGTATCAACGCTAAAAGGAGGATCCAGAAGAGTAATTGTATGTACATAGAAACCCCGGTATTTATTGGTATAAGGAAAAAGGGATGAAGTGCCGGATACGGATCGTGCAAGCTCTGCAGCTGAACGGCTAAGCGTCATGTACGGGCATACGATAGAGTTGGTCTATCTGTTTCAGTTCCTCTTGGAGCAATTGAAGATTTCTGGCGAGCGTGAGACCGTCTCCGCCGCCGTTCTCTACTTCCCTGATCTGCCGGCGAACTGCGTCTATTCTGATCTTCACATGGTTTTTCTTTATGATTCTTATCGCATCCTGCGCGTGCGGCAGGTCGGCCGGTTGTTCACTGTAACCCCTGATCGATTCCCACTTGGTGCTGATCTCATACCGCTCGGAATTCAGCGATGTTATGAGATTAGTAAAATCCTGAAATTCAGGCAGCGCAATGAGCGCGGATGGATCGATACTGCCGGTTTGCTTATAATGATCGCAGAGTGCGGTATAGAGCGCTCGCGACCGTTCGCTCGAAAGATCGTCCGCTTGGATCCGGGACATCGAGAACACCAACACTTCCCGGTTTCCCCGAAGCATAAGTTTGAGTAGATCGCGTTCGGCGACCGGAATCTCATCGTCCGGCGGAATCTTACCTTCGCTTTCCGTCTTGGGCGAAGGATCCGGATTCTCGCCGACCGGGATCGGATCCGGAGATCTCCTGGCGCGATTCTTCCGGGTGAATACCTCAAGCTCGCGGTACAGGGTCGACTCATAGAGTCCGTACCGTTCTGCCAAAGATTTAATATAGAAATTACGCTTCAATTCATCGGGCATCTTCGCGAGGATTTCGATAATAGAACGAACTGCACGCGCCTGACCTTCCGGAGTTTCGAAGGATCCATCCTCCTTCAGCAGGGATGCCTTATAGTCGAGGAAACTTATTCCCTGATCGATAATATCCAGGAAAGCATCGCGCCCGTGCCGCTTGACGAACGAATCCGGGTCTTCGGATTCCGGCAACCGTGCGACACGAACGTCAAGTCCCTTTTCGAGTATCTTCTCCACACCGCGCAATGCTGCCGAAGAACCGGCTGAATCCGCATCGTAGACGATAACGATAGACGGTGCATATCGGCCGAGCAATGCGATCTGCTCGTCCGTCAATGCCGTTCCGCTGGACGCAACGACATTGGTTACGCCTGCCTGGTACAACGATATGAGATCGGTATAACCCTCGACGAGAACGGCGTACTCCTGTTTGCGAATCGCATCGCGGGTCATCGACAAACCGTAAAGTATTCTACTCTTGCGGTACAGTTCCGTTTCCGGCGTATTGACATACTTCGCCATCGAATCGTCGTCATACAACTGCCTGCCGGCAAATGCCACCACCCTGCCGGTCGTAGCTAAGATGGGAAAAATCGCACGACCCCGGAATTTATCGAAATAGGTACCGTCATCGCGGCGTGCAGCGAGTCCCGCCTTCTCCAGAACATCAAGTGGAATATCCTGCTCCTTCGCGTAATTGACGAGCGCCTCCCAGTTCCGCGGAGCGTACCCGAGCCCGAAGTGCTTAATGGTCTCATCCGAGAATCCCCGTTTCCTGAAATAGTCGAGCGCGAAAGCGCCTTCGGGGGTTTGCATCAGATTATTGTGGTAAAACCGGGCGGCGAGCATATTCGCACGATACAAAGGTTCGTTACCCTCTCCCTCATCCGTTGTCCCTGACAGTACCGGGACGGTAATGCCGGCGCGGGCAGCAAGGGTCTGCAGAGCCTCGTTGAAAGAAACTTTCTCAGTCCGCATCACAAAGGTAAATACGTTTCCGCCTTCGCCGCAACCGAAACAATAGTACATCTGCTTCTCCGGACTTACCGAAAAAGAGGCCGTCTTTTCCTGGTGAAACGGACAGAGACCGACGTAGTTCTTTCCCCGTTTTTTTAATCGTACGTATGCGGAGACCACTTCGACGATATCGGTTGCCGACCGAATTTCCTCTATTTTCTCTTCAGATACTCTCATAGGATAAATGTACTGAATCGCGCCTCCTTTATCAATTGGGAATGCGGCATTGCTACGATGGCACCGTGTGACCTGCTGCAAACCGTGACCTGGAACATAGGATGCAGGCTGTATAGCTCCTATTATTTATTTAAAAAGCCACGGGGATTGATATGTACAGGAAATATTACAGTTTAGCACAATCGTTGAGCACACAGTATCTTGAAGCCCAGCTCCGAATTCTCAAGAACGGATCGCTGAAGCGGAAAGCATTTCGTGACTCGTTGGAGACGCGTCAGCACGCGACGGCACGGCTTGCTCAAGCCATGAACGGATCGGCCGGGAACGCCACGGGGGCGCGACGTGTCGTCGGTATTGCGCTCCTTCTTTGCCTGACCGTATTCGGCGCAGAGGCGCAGTCGTACGAGGTGAAGGTCGATAAGAACAGCCGAAAGGAGATCAGTACTGTATTCATGATCAATAATTTTATCACTCCGGAATTTGAGCTTGCGGGTGCAATCATGCACATGCCGAACGAAGGTTATAGATACATCATGGCGGTAAATTATTTTGGTCCGCAGAGGATGAATGCATACCGGTTGGAGTTTGACATTGACGGCATAAATTATTCGTACGAAGACACCCACAAACGCGAACAATCATACAGGCATGAAATCGTGGGCTTTGAGGTCGCTCCGGAAATATTCAAGCGGATCGGGACGGCTTCATCGGTGAGGGTGCGGCTTTTGGGCGACCATACAATCGAGAGAGATCTCGATAAAACAGTCTCGAATCGTTTTCTGCAGTTTTATAACCTTCATATCCGGCGATAGCGTCCGGTCTCTCCGCAACGTTCTTCCCTGCTGCTGGAATAGTCAGTTAAAATGTCCGGCAACTTCCCGCGCAAGCGATTTCGATATCATATCCGCAACCGAAAACACCAGCTCATCGACGGGAGGAGGAAAGCTCTCCCCGCGATCGCAGAGCGCCTTATACCTCGTACTGAGCGCGCGTTCGTCCCCTCTGAACCGGGCAAACTCCACCCGAACCTCCACTTCCTGCGGGATCGTCGCCGAGTGCACAATCGTTCCGCTTTCGACGTCGACAATCTGATAACTGCTCACCATCCGGGCGGTTGCCTTCCGCGTAATAACCGTGACCGTCGCCGATACGCTTATCTTCGGTTCGTTCCTGCCGCGAGAAATTTCTTTTTCCTCCCGGACGACCTCGCGCGTCTCGGGATAATAGTGCGTTGTGACCGAAAGAATTTTCCCGAAAATGAATGCATGTATTCCGAGCAGCCTGCCCAATTCCGCGGCGGATGAAAGATCGACAAATCCGGATTGCCCCAGTCGCTGTTCGGCGATAAGCTGGTTGAGCCGCTCGCGTGTGACAAACTCCATAAACTCCAGATTCCTGCGATCAGACATAACATGGCTGATCAATTGATCGGCAACGATTTCTCCCAGGGCACCGAATTGGCGCTTGCCGCTGAGATTATCGAACGGGATGACGGCGATCCGCTGCAATGCTTGCGACCGGCTCCGCTCGTACCGCTGCATCGAATCCCGGTAGTCGGGCAGATACTCACGCACTCTTGTATATGAACGGGCCGCTTCTCTATATTTTCCCGCGGCTTCGTACTCCCTGCCTCTCCGATAGTGCATTTCAGCCGCCTTCGTCTGCGCCTCTGCAAGACGCTCAGATACATCCCTGACCTCAAATATGATCGGAGACCCGGAATCCGGATCGTTTTGCGGAGGGAGGGAGGATATAAGATCGGATATACGTGCAATCCTGCTGAACGCGTCGTGTGCTGCATCCCAGTCGCCCGTCTGCCGTGCAGCCGCGGCATGGTTTTCCAGCCTGTTATAATAAACCGGCAGGTGATCTTTCAGGAACCGAACGGCGTGCTTGTACCCCGGTTTCCCATGCAGCGTCTGTGCAGCATGCATGACCGCACCGACCATATCTCCGCTCCGGTGTGCCTGTTCCGCCCTTTTCCATGAGGCTGGAGCACAGCCCTCCGAAAAAACGAGAAGTACCGGGAAGATCACGAATAATATTTTTTTAGCGGCGTTCATGGCTCTATTTTCTCTGCAGGGATTCGGCATTTAATCGGCGGCGGAGCGGGTGGAGGCGGGATGAAGAAGACAAAGGGAGAGACTCTCTGAATCTCTCCCTCCGGTCGGAATCTCATTTATTTGTTTTCGATACCTGTGTGGGCTTTCTCGTCGTACGATTCGCCCGCCGGGTCCTGGTCTTACGCATGTATTGTTTTTCTATCTTCGCCTCTCCGGTCGCTTCCTCCTCGACGTCGGGATAGGTATAGATATCGTATTTAAAATTCCTCAGGATAATATCTTTTCCGTTTCTTCCGAGAACATACTGCGGCAAAAGCGGAATTTTTCCGCCTCCACCCGGAGCATCGATGACATAGTAGGGAATGGCCAGTCCCGACGTGTATCCGCGGAGTTTATCCATGATCTCCAATCCCTTGCTGACGGGGGTGCGGAAATGATTGGCGCTCTTCGTAATATCCGCCTGATACAGGTAATAAGGCCTGACGCGCATGAAGAGGAGCTTCCGCATGAGTTCCAGCATAACGTCCGGGTCATCGTTCACGCCCTTCATCAACACTGCCTGGTTCCCGATCGGAATACCGGAATCGGCGAGCATATCGCATGCTTTTTTAGCTTCGGGCGTGCACTCCCATGGATGATTGAAATGGGTGTTGACGTAGATCGGATGGTATTTCCTGAGCATTTCGCACAGCTTCGGAGTGATACGCTGAGGCAGTACGCATGGCATCTTCGTACCGAGGCGGATGATCTCGATGTGCGGAATCTCCCGCAATCCCTTCACGATTTTTTCGAGCATGTAATCGGTCAGCATAAGCGGGTCGCCGCCCGAGAGTATCACGTCCCGTATTTCCGGATGCGACCGGATATAGTCGAGACCGTCCTGTATATATTTCATACTGATCTTATCCGAATCGCCTACCTTCCGTTTACGTGTGCAAAACCGGCAATACATCGAGCACTGACTTGTCGTGAGGAAGAGTACCCGGTCTGGATAGCGATGGGTGATGCTCGGTACCGGGCTGTCACGATCCTCATTGAGCGGGTCCTCCGGAAAATCGTTCTCTTCGAGCTCTTTCTCGTCCGGGATGCACTGGAGCCAGATCGGATCGCCCGGATACCGGATCAGACTCAGGTAATAGGGATTGATCCGGATATGGAAGAGGGTATTGAGCCGTTCGGCAACTTTCGGATCGAAACCGAATCTGTCGACGATATCTTTTGCACTATCCACACTTCTTCGTAATAGCTCTTGCCAGAGTTCCATCATAGCTCCTTCAGGTATTTTCCGTATATGATCAGGTCGTCTCCGACGTCGTAGTAGTCGCGTATCTGGGCCAACTCGGAGTACCCGTTGCGTTTATAGAAATTTCGGGTCCGGAGATACGTCGGTCTTGAAGAGGTCTCGGCGACCAGCAATCTCCCGTCATGTTTGATTACTTTTTCCTCGGCGAAGTTCAACAGCCGGGCTCCGATGCCCAGGCGTTGCTGCGACACATCGACCGCAATCCAATACAGATCGTAGGTTCCGATGGTGATCGGATTCGGTCCCACGATCACGAATCCGGTTACCTCGTCCGAATCGTCCCCGGCTACGAACGACCAGTAACCGCTCTCTACCGAATCGTCGAGATATTCGGCGATAACTTCCATTGCAACTTCGATCTCGTCGTTGCGGAAAATCTGAGTACCCGCAAGTATGGAACGCACCCGATCGGTATCGCGTGCTTCGAGGGGTCGGATGTTGGTCATGATCGTGCGTACGCCATTTCGACAATTCGTTTCAGAGTTTCCTCATGGCTCCAGCCGTATACCCGTGCCGCCCGCATGAAGCCGGCATCGCGCGATATATCGGGATTCGGATTCACTTCGAGCACGAAGATCTTCCCCTGCCCGTCGACCCGCATATCCACCCGCGCATAATCGCGTGTGCCCATGATGCCGGCGGCGGATATCGCCGTCCTGCTCAGATCGAATGCAAGTGATTCGGGTATCGCGGCAGGACAGACCGGCACGGTATTCATATACGCCTCATGCTCGGGCACCCATTTCGCTTGATAGCTTACAATATGATGCAGGTGACCGGGCATGCCGCTGAAATCGATCTCCGAGACCGGCAGGGTGACCGCCGGATTATTTCCGAACACCGACACGTTGAATTCCCTTCCCCGGATGTACTCTTCGACCAGTGCATCCTGTTTGAAGTAAGAGTGTATATATCCGACACGGTTCTCGAGCTGCTGTCCGGTATACACGATCGAATCGTTCTCGATCCCCGCACTTGCGTCTTCATGAACCGGCTTCACGATCAGGGGAAACTCGAGCGTTTCGGATTTGCCGTTACGGTTGGTTTTCCCGGCGACGAAGAAACGCGGGACACTGATGCCGTAGCTTCCGAGCAGCTGTTTCGTCAGAATCTTATCGAGACAATTACCGAGCGCTTTCGGACCGGCGCCCGTGTATGGAATCTTATAGAGATCGTACAGACCCGCGACGTACATCTCCGGTTCGGATTCGTTATGAAACGATTCCACTAGATTGAATATCACTTCTATATCCTTTCGTTCGAGCGTTTCGAGCAGCAATGCGAGATTATTCTTCACGTTCAGGCTGCCGGCGGTGAAACCCACCCGTTCGAGAGATCCGGCGATCGCATGCACCTCTTCCGCCATCCCCTCATTCGAGATATCGACGAAACCGGTCTGGCTGCCGCCGGAGACATTGACTGAATATCCGTGTGCGTTCCTGTCGAGGACCGCCGTCTCATTCGTCTGACTGACCGGTTCCGGATCGTTATAAAGGACGAGAACTCGCAATTTCCGCTGGCCTTTTGAATATTACATTGGTCTGGCGTACCGCTATAAATCGCTATATTAAAATATTATCCCGTATATAGATCACCGGCTTGTTTCGACGGGTATTTTCCATCGTTGAGCGGATACCCGGATGACTTCAGTGATGAGGTTCTGATAACTCATGCCCGCCGCACGCGCTGCTTTTGGGAAGCACGAGTTATCCTCCTCTCTCGGTAGAATGCCGGGAAGCGGATTCACCTCGATGATGTGGGGAATTCCCGCTTCATCCATCCTGACGTCGATGCGCGCCCAATCGCGGCAGCGCAAGACCGAATAGGTATCGATGCATATTTTTTCGATGGCTCGGCGCTGTGCTTCAGTTATATCGGCCGGACATGAAAAAATCTTGAGCGGTGCATCACGGGTATCCCAGATCCACTTCGCCTCATACGAGTATATCGGATTCACGCCTTCGGGCAACGTATCATGGCGGATCTCGACGATCGGAAGCGCCCGAACCGAATTACCGTTTCCCATCAATGCCACGGTGAATTCCCGTCCGGAGAGAAATGCTTCGATCAACGCCGGTTGATTATAGACTTCGAGGATGCGGCGGACTTCTCCGATCAACTCTTCCTTCGTACGTACCAACGAGGAATTAAAAATACCCTTGCTCGATCCTTCGTGCAGCGGCTTGACCATCTGCGGGTAACGGAGCGCTTCGCCGTTCAGAGACGAAGCATCGTTCAACACGAAGAACGGAGCATTCGGTATCTTATGATAGGTGAGTACTTCTTTCGTCCGCGCTTTGTCCAAACAGAGAGATAGGGTTAAGGGGTCGGAACCTAGGTAAGGGATCCGGAGCATTTCGCATATCGCCGGTATCTGGGCTTCACGGGATATCCCGTAAAAACCTTCGGCAATATTGAATACGAAATCCGGTCGTACTTCCCGCAACGATTCGAAAAAGTCTTCGTTCGCTTCTAAGGGTACCACTTCATTATGCAGCGCGATAGCATCGCGAACTGCATCGATGGTTTCCCGGCTGTCCCATTCCGCATACGTATCATCTACGGCTGCTGCATCTTCATCGGAGTCGGGTTGTTCACCGGTATGCGACGTTACTTCTTGCTTTAGGTTGTAGGTAAGTACGATTCGCATACAATAAAAAACAGTTGTACAAAAAAGATATACCGTTTCCTTTCTTATCGTTTATCGGAATAGTTTTTTGTGTAAATATATACTTTTATAAACATTTGTCAAGCAAAAACGGTGAAAAAGAAAAAAATATTTCCGATGCCTGATCGGAAGGAAAGAGCGCTCGAGCATGAGTCCGGAGCAATTATGATGAGGTGAGTCGGAGCATGATGCATCGTAGCCGATTGCCGGCGTCAGAGAACTTTCACGACGACGATCGTCATGTCATCGTGTTGAGGATAGTCGCCGCGGAATTTTTTAATCTCCGCCACGGCGTCGGAGATGATCCGGCGCGCAGGCCGGTCGCGGCGCTGCGTGAGAAGCGCGACGAAATTCTCCTGGCCGAATTCATGGTCGACGCTCCTCCGGGCTTCCGTAAATCCGTCGGTGTAAAGTGTCAGGACGTCGCCGCTCTTGAGTTGGATCTCGTTCTCCTCCAGCGACCGGCTGAAGACTACACCCGAATCGAGACCGAGCGCCATGCCCCGTGGTACGAATGTTTTTGCCGAATTTGAGTTTAAATGAGCGATAATGAGGGGATTATGTCCTGCGCGCGCGAATCGTATCACACGCGACTTTACATCGATGACCCCATATACCATGCTGACAAATGTATTCCTCTCGATCGTTCCGTAGAGCTGTGCGTTCACTTTCACCAGCACATCCT
>CAZBUK010000063.1:4939-22994 GCA_964495085.1 uncultured Ignavibacteriales bacterium | reverse complement strand
GCTTGGTGGACCTGAATCATTCAAAATTCTTTATATTTTATTTTGGACAGATGTGTCTCTATATATTATATTACCACAATGGCGATGAATCCGTTGCATAGAGCTATATCCTCTTCTCATGGTTGAAAACTTCCCGCAGTATTTTTGCATCGCTCTTCTGTACTATTTACCTCTGTCTCCGCAGACGGTCGTGATGATCGTCGTCACTAAAGATAGTTCATCATTCTGATTTGGGAATATTAAATTCCGACTCGCGGGAAAAATTTGACCTCCCCGGAAACGGCAAAGGTGCTTTGCATCAGATCCTGCGGAGATCCGGTACAGCCGATCGACAGGGATGTTTGAGAATGAAGCTACGGGAATATTTCCCGCAACGCTTGATTAACCAGAGGGGATACCCTATATTTGTTGATATTTTATACTTACCCTGACTCAGTCACGTATCGATAAGGGACTCGGCTCGTTATGCTCTCCGGCAAGTATGCTCAGCTCTACCGGGAGGTCTCCTCATGCTTACCTGAAAACCGAATCATCACCGATGATTTACGAACGCTTGCCTACGGTACAGACGCCAGCTTTTACCGCCTCATCCCCAAAATCGTGATCAAGGTCGAAAATGAATCCGAAGTAATCTTCATCCTTAATAAATGCCGTGAGCTCAATATACCGATGACCGTGCGAGCTGCCGGTACGAGTCTCTCGGGACAGGCCATCAGCGATTCGGTTCTCATTTTGACCGGCAACGGTTGGAGAAACTACCGGATTCTCGATGAGGGAAATAAAATCAGGCTCCAGCCGGGCGTAATCGGAGGCCATGCAAATCTCTACCTCTCTCCCTATGGCCGGAAGATCGGTCCCGATCCGGCATCGATCAACGCGGCAATGGTAGGCGGGATCGCGGCAAATAATGCGAGCGGAATGTGCTGCGGTACGGCAGAAAATAGTTACCGGACGCTTGCAGGGATGAAGATCATCTTTACCGACGGCACTCTCCTCGATACGAACGAGCCGGAGAGCATAGATTCGTTTCGTCGCAGCCACCGGAGTATGCTCGATAAAATCGCGGGCATCGCCGAACGCGTCCGGGCTAATGAACCTCTCGCGGACCGGATCAGACACAAGTATAAAATAAAGAATACGACCGGGTATAGTCTGAATGCGCTCGTCGACTTCGATGATCCGATCGAAATTCTCCAACATCTCATGATCGGCTCGGAGGGGACGCTGGCTTTCATCGCTGAGGTCACCTATCATACGGTGCCGGAGCACAGGCATAAAGCGAGTGCGATGATCTACTTCCCGGACATCAAGACCGCCTGCGAAGCCGTTATCGTTTTAAAAAAACAGAATGTCTCCGCCGTGGAACTCATTGATCGGGCAGCGCTCAGGTCGGTGGAGCATAAGCCTGGCATGCCTCCGTTCCTGAAAGATTTCGGTCCTGCGGTTGCGGCATTGCTCGTGGAAACCCGTTCGGAAACCAAAGAAGGCCTGGATAAAAATATCGGCGGTGTCATCGCCTCCATAAGCCACCTGCCGAAAGCTCGTGATATCGAATTTACTGACGACCCCGCAGAGTACACTAAACTCTGGAACATACGCAAAGGCCTCTTTCCGGCACTCGGCGTCATGCGCAGGATCGGAACGACCGTCGTGATCGAGGATGTCGCGTTTCCGATCGAAACGCTTGCGGATGCAACCCTCGACCTCCAGAAACTCCTCGGAACGCACGGCTATCATGAGGCGATCATTTTCGGCCATGCCCTCGAGGGGAACCTTCATTTTGTCTTTAATCAGGATTTCAATTCTGAGCCCGAAATCGTCCGGTACCGGTACTTTATGGACGATGTCACCAGGATGGTTGTTCATAAGTACGACGGCTCCCTGAAGGCGGAGCATGGCACGGGGAGGAACATGGCGCCATTCGTCGAAATGGAGTGGGGCGCGGAGGCGTACGGGTTGATGAAAGAGATCAAGCGGATTTTCGATCCCGGGAATATCCTGAATCCCGGTGTTTTGCTCAACGACGATCCGTTGCTGTACCTCAGGAATCTGAAACCGATGCCTCCTGCCGATGAGATTATCGACAAGTGCATTGAATGCGGCTTTTGCGAGATTAATTGCCCGTCTAGGGATCTGACCCTGACGCCGAGACAGCGGATCGTCGCGTTGCGCGAAATCGCACGGCTGACTGCTTCGGGCGAAGATCCGCACCGGTTGCATGAGATGAACCGCATCTTCGATTACCAGGGAGAACAAACCTGCGCCACGGACGGTATGTGCGCAACGAGCTGTCCGGTCGATATCGATACCGGAAGCATGATCAAGCAATTGAGAGCCCGCAGGATTTCGCCCACTGCCGATTCCGTCGCCGATATAGTAGCCGGACATCTTGGCGTCGTCGTAGATCTCCTCCGCTTCGGTCTCAATGTCGCGAACGGCATCAACCGTATTTTCGGTTCCCCGGTTATGAACGGACTGGCGACGGCCGCGAGTAAACTAACCGGCGCCGCACTCCCCCGTTGGAATGAATACATGCCCCGGAGCAGCAGTCCTGTCCGCCGGAACGGAGTCATATCCGGTAACGGAACCTCGCAGGTAGTTTATGTCCCGAGTTGTGTGAGCAGATTGTTCGGAACTTCCAACGGAAGCGGGGAGCGGGATTCTCAGATAGTGGTGACGGAGTCTGTTCTTCGGAAAGCCGGATTCGAGGTCGTATATCCCGATAATCTCAAGGATCTCTGCTGCGGCATGGCGTTCGCAAGTAAGGGATATACGAAGCAGGGGATGGCCAAATTAAGAGAGATGGAGAAGTCGTTGAGATCCGTTTCCCGTAACGGGATACTTCCGATATTGATGGATACGAGTCCGTGTACGCACAGGATGAAGGAGCTGTTCGGCACGGGACTTAAGGTGTTCGAACCGGCAACATTCATTCTTGAATTTCTTTCGAATAGGCTTATCTTCCGGAAGCTGCAAACTCCGGTTGCCGTTCACGTTCCATGCAGCTCGAAGAAGATGGGAATCGATATGCAACTGAGGCAGGCGGCGGCTTTATGCTCGGACCAGGTGATTATCCCGCCGCTGGTCGGCTGCTGCGGATTCGCGGGGGACAGGGGATTCACCCACCCGGAACTTCCCCGCTCAGCTCTGAGCAATCTCAGAGATAGTTTACCGGAGAGCGTATTGGAGGGATTCTCGACAAGCCGCGGCTGCGAGATCGGGTTATCGGCGGAAAGCGGGATACAGTATAAGTCGCTGATGTACCTGATCGACCGATGCAGTGTATCATCGAGTGAAGTCGTAGCCTGATCTGGATAATAACAGTATTCGTATTATCTTCTTTGGATCCTCAACAATAAAATTCACAATCAATTCTTATTCACAACAAGGAGGTTCACCGTATGAAAAGTAGATTTGTCTCAGGCAAGCATGGTTTAACAAGACCCGTGTTGATGCTTCTCGTAATCGTTTGTCTGACGGCAGGGACGGTACACGCTCAATTTCTTCCCGAGAACCATTACCTTGGACCCACAATCGGGTTTTCATTTCTCGGCTCCGCCCCCGAATTCGGCGCAAGCTACGAGTACGGGATGATGCTGGAAGAAATCGGACTGATTGGTATTGGAGGAATTATCCGGTATTGGAGCTATTCCGCCGGGTGGTGGAGTTATACCGATCTTCTCATCGGCGTCCAGGGGAATTATCATTTCAAGATCGACAATGAAAAATTCAGTCCGTTTGCGGGCGTCGTACTTGCATATGATTCCGGGAATGTTAGCTATAAAGGACCCTTCGGCGAACTGTATGTCAACCCATCGTATGGCGGATTGTGGTTAGGGTTCCAGGGTGGGGCGAGATACTGGCTGTCTCCTAATCTCGCGCTCGCGGGCAGACTGGGAGTCGGTACGCTCGGGTACTATTCGCTGACCTTCGGCGTTGATTTCAAATTATAATGCAGCTCCAACCATTCAATTCAATCATTCAATATTCGGAGGATATACATGAAACGATTTCTAGCAGTCTCGGCCCTGGTTGTATTAATCACGGGAATAGCATTTGCTCAGGGTATCGGTTTTTACGGTATCGGCGGTGGTCTGGGTTTTGTAAATGTCTCTCCATCCGGAGCCGGCGAATCGTTCAGCGGATTGGGTTTCCATGCTCGTGCGGAGATGGGAGAACTGACCGATAATCTGGCTCTGGTTCCGGAGCTGCATTATTGGAGCGTCTCGAAAGATCTCGGAGGATTCGATTGGAGTTATTCCGATTTTGCAATAAACGCGAATGTACAATATAGATTCGATATGGAGGGGAGCATCGCACCATACGTGGGCGGCGGCTTGGGATTAAATATTATGAGTGTTTCTAGCCATGTGCCGTTCTTCGGTAGCGTATCTGTTTCGGAAACGAAGATCGGATTGAATCTACTCGGCGGGGCGCACATGAAACTCGAGGGGAACATTCACCCCTTCGCCGAGTTCAGGTACGTCATTGTAAGCAATGTCAACCACCTGATGATCATGGCTGGAATCGTATATCATTTATAAGCAGTCATCGTCAATCGATTAAACGGAAAGTGCCCGCCGCTGTCCCGGCTGCACAGGCGCGACGGGCACTCCTAATACGCCATCCCCCACGAACCTCCGGAGAAACTCCCCGGCGTTTCAGATGGCGTTAATTGTTTTCAGCCCCTTCATTGATCCACGTCCTAATAATCTCCTGTTGAGCGGCCGGAACCGGTGACGCTCCGAGCGGCATCCGGTCGCCGAACGGCGGATTGGGAGACATCTTACGAATGATAAGACTCCCGTCGGCATCGCCCGGAGTCACCGCCGGACCGTTCAGTCCCCCTTGAAGTAAGCCTGCCACACTGTCGACGAATAGATTATTCTCTCCGCCATGACAGGCGATACAACCCTGCTGCTGAAGAATGGGCCTTACCTGGGTCGAGTAGGAAACGTTCTGCGGCCCGTTCGGATCGACCGGATCTCCCGGATTGTCTTTACACCCTATCAGGAAAACCAGCAGCGCCACTGCATATAATAATCTACGACTCATTACATCTTTACCTTTCCGGAATATTGTATTGATCGATTCCGGGCTACGGCGCCCCGGAACTATTTTACAAGAACCATGCGCCTGGTAATCCGGACGTTTTCCGAACTCAGCGTATAGAAATAAATGCCGCTTCCCAGATGAGATGCATCGTATTCGACCCTGAACGTCCCGGCCGGATATTCCTGGTCGCGGAGCAACGAAGCGACCTCGCGTCCCAGAAGATCGTATACCGTCAGGTTGACGCGATCGTGACGACTCAAAGAGAACTCGATGACCGTCGTCGGATTGAACGGATTCGGAAAATTCTGAGAGAGCGTATAGCGCGCCGGTAGAGTCGGCCGGTCGTCGTCGACCGAAGTGATCGTGCCGACGCCGATCTGTCCGCGAATTTCACCCCCCGGATACGCTGCAGTATGATAATTCAGATAAAGATTTCCCATAAGAAGTTCTTCGATGAGCTCCGCAGTCAACGGTTCGACATCGTTGCCGGTCCAGATGCCAGTAACGGTATTATCCATAATTGCATCGGTAATGGTTCTGACGACCGATCCGGGGGCGCCGAACGGCGCGTTATGAAAATGCGCCGCTACGGGATCGAGTCCTTCTACCGTTGCGTCGAATAGCAATCCCGCATCGGTCAACGAAAAGGATCCCGTTCCGCTGGCGGAAGTCGTGACTTCATGCGTTTCCTGATCGCCGTCGATATTCGTGGAGAATCCGAATCCGCCTCCCAAAAGAAGCTGTCCGCGTATCTCACCTCCCGGGTAATCCATCGAATGTATGTTTACGTATAAATCCCCGGCAAACAAACTGTTGAATAACGATTCATCGAACGATTCAGCATCGCTGCTTCTCCATATCCCCATCGCGGTCCCGCCTTCGAATTCGGTATGGAGCGTCCGCACAACCGGCCCGTTCCGCCCGATATTACTTCTGTGGAAATGTCCCGCAGTCATCAGGACCTCATCGAAGGTGATGCTGTAGATGAGCCCTGCATCTGTCAGGACATACGACCCCGTCCCGTTGCCGTCGCTCTCAACGTCTCCCGGCTCCTGATGCGGAGTAAACATCGAGTAGAAAGGAGTACCGTTTCCGAGCAACACCTGTCCCCGAATTTCGCCTCCCGGATTCCCCGAGGTGTGTACGTTTACATACAAATTTCCCAGGAGCAGATCGACGATCAATTCGTCCGTGAGAGATTGTGTGTCGGAGCCGGTCCAAACCCCCCGGGCGGATAAGTCGCTGCCGAAATCGATGTTCCGGACAACGCCGCCGTTGAGTCCGATCTCCTGTCTGTGAAAATGCGCTGCTGTTATTTCGAGTCCGTCGACCGTGACGGCATAATGCAACTGGTTGTCCGCGAGCGTAAAATGACCGGTCCCCGACGCTTCGGTTGTGATTGCGGGATTTTCCTGTGCGCCCGTCAAATAAGCATGAAAATAAACGCCTTCGCTGGGAACCAGTTGACCGCGAATCTCGCCGCCGGGATAGGCGGTCGTGTGGAAGTTTACGTAGATGTTCCCTTTCAGCAACTCTGCGATGAGCTCGTCGCTAAGCTGTTCGTCGTTCCATCTGTACCAGACGCTGTTCACTGTTGAGCCAACCATCTCGTCGGTTATGCCCCTGACGACCGGTCCGCTTACTCCCGGTTCGCCCAGATGAAAATGCGCGGCCGTGAAGTCCAATCCCTCAACTGTGATGGCAAAGATAAGACCGTGCGGCGTTAGGGTGAAAGCGCCTGTACCCGTTGCATCGGTCGTTACTTCATGCTCCTCCTGATCGCCGTCGAGCACCGCGGTAAATCCGATGCCGCCCGCAACGAGAACCTGTCCGCGGATTTCGCCCCCCGGATACTCCGTTGAGTGTACGTTAACGTAGAGGTTGCCAACGAATAAATCTGTTAAGAGCTCCTCGGTCAGGGGCTGTGCGTCTTCGAGTGTCCAGAGACCGACAGCCGTGTTGCCGACGAATTCATCGCCGATGCCGCGAACAACCGATCCGTTGACGCCGATCGGATTCCTGTGGAAATGGGCGGCAGTGAATTCGATTCCCGACACGGTGACCGAAAAGAACAACCCGGCCTCGGTGAGGACGAAGCTGCCGGTCCCCGTCGCGTCGGTCGTAACCGTTCCCGGTTCCTGATCTCCCGTCAGCGTTGCTCTGAATGAGGTACCGGAACTCAGGAGTACCTGTCCGCGGATTTCACCTCCCGGATTCGCCGAAGTATGGACGTTGACGTAGATCTTGCCCGTCAGAAGATCGTTAGTCAGTTCCGGTGTGAGCGGCTGGCTGTCCTCCCATCCCCACACGCCTGCCGCGGTTTTACCTCCGTTAAAATCTATATTTTTTACCACTCCGCCGTTCACTCCGATCTCCTGCCTGTGAAAATGAGCCGCGGTTATTTCGAGTCCGTTCACCGTGACTGCATACGACAATCCTTCATCGGTGAGCATGAAATACCCCGTGCCGGTGGCACTCGTCTCGACGGCGGGATTCTCCTGGTCGCCGGTCAACTTTGCGGTAAAGAATGGTTGCCCCCGACTCACATCACTCAGCAATACTCCAATTGCAATAACGGCTACTAACCGTATAAAAGAATTCATCGTGTGTTCCTCCGTCACTGGTTCGTGGGTGCGGTGAAATTTAGTTGATTGCATAAAAATAAGGCAAGAACTATGCCGTCGGAAAATCTATGGATTACGGAGTACATTCGTTGATTTGGATGGGTGGGTGTGGAATGAGTACTACACTCGATTCGCTGTCGAAGTGGGTATTGTGTGGCTTCGGTGCCACATGTTATTTGCGAAATTCGCCGATATCGATGCCGTATTCAGTCAGCTTCCGGTAGATGGTTTTTCGGTCGACATCCATCATCCGGGCGACTCTGTTGATGTTTCCCTCATACCGTTTTAATGCCAGAGTCAGGTATTTTATCTCGGCATCTCTCGAGATATGTTTCATATAGTCTTTAAACTGCATCGGCTGATCCTCGTGAGCTTCAGGTATTTGCGAATCGGCTTCATGCACTGCCGAAACCCGTTCATCGAGTGGAAATGCACGGATGGTATCTCCGTCGGTTGTAATGACTGCACGCTTGATGAAATTTTCCAGTTCCCGGACGTTGCCTTTCCAGGGGTAGTTCATCATCGAGGATATTACCGTAGGTGCGATGTTCACAACGCGATTGCTGGAGATGGAAGAGTATTTATTCAGGAAATGTTCCGCGAGCAGGGGGATGTCGTCGGCTCTCTCCCTGAGCGGCGGTATCTTGATCGGAAAAATATTCAACCGGTAGAAGAGATCTTCGCGGAAGGTTCCGGCGGCAATCATTTTCTCGAGCGGTTGATTCGTCGCGGCGATAATTCTGACGTCGACGTTGATAGACGAATTCCCACCGACTCTTTCCACCGTTTTTTCCTGCAGAAAACGCAACAGCTTCGTCTGGACTGTGACGGGGATATAGCCGATCTCATCGAGGAAGAGCGTCCCGTTGTCGGCCTCCTCGGTCCGGCCTTTCCGCGTCTTATACGCGCCGGTGAATGCCCCTTTTTCATAGCCGAACAATTCGCTCTCGAAGAGCTGGTCGGGAATTGCCGAGCAGTTCACGGCGATGAACGGCTCCCTGCGGCGCTTGCTGTTGTGATGAATCGCGCGGGCGATCAGCTCTTTACCGGTACCTGTCTCACCCTGGATGAGAACGGTCACGTCGGTCTCCGCGACTTGCTTGATGAGTCTGAAAATCTCCCTCATCTTCTCGTTCCGGCTCGTTATATTGCTGAAGCTGTAAACCCGGTCGAGCTCCTCCCGCAGCGTCGACAGATCATGCTTGTTCCTGTAAAATTCCAGAGCCCGGGCGATCTTGATCTTCAGTTCGTCGTTCTTACAGGGTTTGGTGAGGTAGTCGAACGCGCCGAGTCTCATCGCCTCGACTGCCGTATCGATGGACGCATACCCGGTCACCATGACGACGATGATGTCGGGAAACGATTTCTTGATTTCGGTCAGGAAGGAGAGGCCGTCGGCTCCCTCCATCACCAGGTCGGAAAGAACGAGGTCGATATGTTCCTGGCGAAGCACGGGAAGCGCGTTCCCGACCGAGCCTTCGGTCAGCACTTTATACCCTTCTTCCTCAAGCAGGACTCTGGTTGCGATTCGGAATGCCTTATCGTCGTCTACTACCAGTATGGTTTCATGTTTGCCTGACCGTTGCCGCATATTCATCCTGTAGTGTGCAATGGGAGGCTCACCGTGAAAGTGGAGCCGGTGTTCTGTTCGCTCTCTACCGCGATCGTGCCGTTGTGCTGCTGGACGATCGCGTAACTCACCGACAATCCCAGGCCGACGCCTCTGACGAGGCTCTTGGTCGTGAAAAACGCATCGAATATCTTCGACTTGTTTTCGGACGTGATGCCGGTGCCGGTATCGCATATCGAGACGCAGGCATTGCCGTTTTTTCTGAACGAGGTTATCCGGATCTCCCCTCCGGTCGGCATGGCGTCCCTCGCATTGAGAATGATGTTGAAGACGACCTGTTTAATTTTCTCGGGGGAACAGAGTACCGGCAGTCCCTCGCGGTACGGATGCTGTACAAGTCTGATATCGCTCTTCTCGAGCGTTTCCTTTGATATTTTTACGGTCTGTTCGATGATGTCGCGCAGGTCGACGCACGATCTCGTCTCGTCGATTACCGACGTCCTGTGAAAATCGAGCAGCTGCCGGGTAAGCTGCGACATCCGGGTTACCTCCTCGTATGCTACATCGAGAAGCTCTTTGACCGGCGAGCTGCTCCTTGTCTTGCGAATCGCAGTCTCAAGGCAGCTCTGAATATTGTGTATCGGATTGTTTATTTCATGCGATAATTGCGCCGATAATTTTCCCGTTGCGGCGAGCCGCTCGCTCTTGACGAGGTCTTCCTGCGTCTTCCTGAGTTCCTCGAGCGTGCGTTCAAGCCGTTCGTTCCGGTCCCTGAGATCGGCATTTAACTTCGCAAGCTCCCCGATCTTGTCCTTCAGCGAGATGCTCATTTCATCGAACGTCCTAGAGAGCAGGCCGAGTTCGTTTTTTTCTGTGATGTTGCTGAGGTATCCGTATGCGCCTTCCCGAATTCGGCTTGCCGCGCCCACAAGCTTCTCGATCGGCTTGCTGATCCCCCTCGCGATGATCGATCCGGTGACCGCGGTCGCGACCAGAACGCAGAGGGCAATGATGAGGAACGCCCGGCGGACCGGCGCCAGCGATGCCGCGAGCTCCTTCTCGACCGACTTCAACAGGAGATAATAAACGCCGTCGTTTTCGTCGGATGAGCGGTCGAGTCTTGTCGCCTGCCCGAGATGAATCGAGCCGTCGAGATGGAGTTCCGAAATCGTCTCCGCGCGGGAAGCCGTCAGTATCAGGTGCTCGTTGGCGGGAGTTATCGGGACGGGAGCGTACAGAACTCCGGGTCCCGCGACGATGGCGATATCGCTGTTCGTCATCCGTCCGAGCTGCGCAATCTCGTCGCCGGGAATCTCGAAGCCCAGCGTCAGGGATCCGAGGACTTCAGTATCGATGAGGATGGGCGCGGTTGCCAGGCGGTAGAGTTCTCGATCATGCACGACGGTAGTCGCTCCGGGAGTGAGCGAGATCGCCCGGCGGATCTGTTCCTCGAGTATATGTGCAAGCTGAGCGACGTTTCCCCGGAAGAGCTCGATCATCGGCCTCCCTTCTTCGTCGGTCAGTATGAAAATGTCCGCGCCGATATTCTGGTACAGATCGAGCATGAGCCGGTATGCCGTGACGCTGTCGCCGATCTCCGTTACCGCTTTGAGACGGGGCGATTCGGATATGACGAGACAACTGTTCATGCCGTCCTCGCTCCGCAGATCGTTGAAGATCGATACCGTCAGCCGGTTGCTGCGGAGTTCGCCGGAGAAGGTCTCGATGATTCTGTTCCTGGTGATCGACGTAACGACGAAATACGTCACGACGACCAGGAGGAATACTATCCCGAGTATGGATGCCAGTATTTTATTTCGGAATTTCATAGATGTATCGGAGCCGTTTCCGCTGCGGAACCCGTTCGCACCATGCCGATGTACCGATGTTTCCCGGCTCCCGAACAGCCGATGAACGGAATTGCCGGCGGTATGTTAAAATGCGGCGATGAGCTGGACGGCGACCAGGCTGTTCTCAATAACGGGCGATGCATCGATCGCGGTATGTCTATAGACCAATTTAACGAGGGTATGCCGTTCGATCGCGAATCCGATTCCTCCCTCAGCCTGCATGACGTTGAATTCCCACGGAATGCTCGCCCCCCCGTGACGGATCTTCGAGGGTATCAACTGGTTCATTCTGCCGGCAATGAACAATCTCGGCAATACCGTATACTTGGCCTCGGCGTAATAGCCGATCATATCGAGCGGTTCGGAGAAGAGAGGATATTCCCACCGGTTGTAAATGCCGTGCGCAAAGAATTGAAGATGCCCTCTGCTGAACTCGAGATCGAGTCCTCCCGTATATTGTTTGTAGTCCTCGGGACGTTTACCCCCGGGGAGCGAGTTGCGCACCATGTCATGCAGATATGATCCCCACATGAACGAGGTGCCGATTGTAAATCCGGTGACGGGAGTCGCGGTTACCCGGACGAGCTTCCCGAATTCTTTGTTGATGTTCAGATCGTTGGTGTACGCGCCTGTGTTGCTCACGGTTCCGTTCATGACGGCGAGGAAAACATCGAAGATGCCTGCGGAGCCCGCAACCATGGCGCCCGTTCCGTATATGCCTCTCTCGAGAAGCGGCATGCTCGACGGCGTATACGTCAATCCGCCGCGTCCGCGCTGATTGAGGAACGCTTCGGGACCCGGGTAGAGATAGCTCGACATGACGGCCGTCTGAAATTCGTACATCAATGGAATACCGTAGAGGAAATTTTCCCGGGGGAACCGCCGGTTGTAAAGATTGCCGAACGGCATATCGAACTTGCCGGCCTGTATGGTGAGTTTCAGAGCTGTAAGATTATCGATGCGTACGGCCAGATAGTCGATGTTGATCCTTTGATCCTGCAGAATGCGGAGATTGAGCATGGCGGTGACGCCCGGGACGATCAGCGCATCTGCAAGCAGATCCGCCCGCCAGAGAAAGGTGGGACGTCCGGCGTTCACGATAAGCTGGGTCTCCTCGTCGGATGAGCCGACGAATGCGGTGCTCGCCTGACCGTATATATTGATCTGTCCGGAAGCGGACACGGAGCAGATCAAACACAACAACGCGCAGCCGGTTGATCGAAAACGCATATCGGATTCCTAATAGGTGAAGTTGAGAATATGGCTCTTTTCCGCATCGATTTTTACTTCGCGGGATTCGACAAGATTCCGCCCGTACCAGAGATGAACCGTGTAGAGCCCGGGAGGAACGTGCAGGAGGCGGTAATCGCCGGATTCGTTCGGCGTAGTAAAGTAGGGATGATCGAATACCAGGATGACGGCGTTCATATGCGCATGAATATCGCAATAGAGCCGCACCACTCCGGGCTCGTCGAATTGTACGGTTCTGAAATGGCCTTTCGGATATCTTCCCAGGTCGAACTGCTTTGCCTTCGAATATGAGAAGACGTTATGGTAGACGTTATCGTTGTTGGGAAAGATAACCGTTGCCCCTCTCTCGACGGCGAGGACCTGGGGGTAGAACATGAGGCTGCGTTGATCGAGCACGACCCGACGCGTCCTGCCGGATGGTACGAGACGGACCTCGGGATCCTTCGGTTCGAGATAGACGACGGCTTTTTCCGGAATCGAATACCGCAGCCCCCCGGCATCCTGGGCCGGTTCATCGATTCTGAATTGACGGGAATGATATCGGTTGGCTATGAACTGGCGTCCCAGGAGATCGTTACTATCGTCGCGTGTGATGGAAATCGTCCCGCGGAGTTCTCCGGTGACGGACTTTTCTTCCGGTTCAGGGGCGATCAGCATGAACAGCAGAAACGGAAGCGATATGAGAAACCGTATCATAGACGCCGGTCAGTTGTTCTTTGCACCTTCATCGATCCATCGCCCGATAAGCCGTATCTGTTCATCCGACAGGAATTCTTTGCTCCTCATCGGCATCCGATCTCCGAACGGGGGATTCTCACCGATCTTCATGACGAGCAAGCTCTCATCGGCTTTCCCGGGAATTACCGGCGGTCCGTTATATCCCCCCTTCATGAGAAGCTCGTAAGAATCCATGAACAGCCTGCTCAGATTTCGCTCGGCTTGAGCGTGACAGGGGAGACATGAGCTTTCGATGACGGGAAAAATATCTTCCCGGAACGACACGGGCTGCTCGTCGTCCGATCCCGGACCAGACATAAACGCATTCAGTAAGATCGCTATTATTGTCGGTATCGTCGCCATACCCGGATTGACTCCCGTCCGTAATTGATCGATGGGGTAATAAAGAAGCCGGTCGGATGAACGACCGGCTACTTCAATGTAACATCAATATTTTCTTTTCGTTCCACCAGCGGTCAGAAGTAGAGATGGAACAGTAAGAGAAATTCGCTGTAGTTGTTCAGCACGTCGCTGAAGTGTATACGGTACAGCGGGCGGAGCTCGAAGCCCGCAAGGAAGAAAAGCTCCGCTCCGAAACCGAGCGCCTGCCGTGAAATATTAAACGGGCCGCTCCCGTAGTTATATTGCGCTTTCAGATCGATGCCCTGAGCGATGAGAAAATTCAACTCCCCGAAGAGCAGCGTGTACGTCTGGGCGGTCGAAGAGGGGGGACTCTTTTGCGAAAGGAAGAGTACCTCACCGAGGAGACTGAACTTTCTGTGTGCGCCGAATCCGCCGAATGCTCCATAGATGATATTTTCGGCGGTGAATCTTTTGTTCCGGTAGAACGATCCTCCGAGAAATGCGTTCGTGGAAGCGCCGCGGAGGAACATCCAGTCGCCTCGAACCGCGACCGCATTGATGGCCTCGTCGGCGAATCTCATCCCTCCGCCCGGATTTCCGTTGAAGAAACCGATGGAAAGAGAACCCCGTTCGGGATTATATCCGAACTCGAGTCCCGTATCCTCGGATCTCGGACCGAAGGGGAGATCCACGACTCCCAGCGCTCCCGCACGTGTGTATACATTATGATCGTCTATCCGGACTCCATAGGCGGGGGTAAATTTTCCTACTTTAAGAAAACTGCTGATCGAGGGGAAGTTCAGTAACCCGAAGATCTCGAATCCGTCGTATAACCCTTTGTCGAGGTACAGGTAAAGATCTTCCGCGGGCTGCAGGGTCAGATAGATATCCCCCTGCATCTGCCAGAAGGTGCTGTTGGCATCGTCATCGTGGATGAGGAGCGTTCGGAAATCCGCTCCGGCACGGATGAAATTGTTCAGACTCGTGGAGAAATTTTCGAGCCGGTTCTTTTCCCGGTACGTTCGCATCGGCAGGATCGTTCTTCCGTAATACTCCGCGCCGAATGCATTGCGCATGCCTCCTCCGGTCGGATTCACATGGCATTCGGTGCAACTGACTCCTGCATCAAGTGCGAACCTGGGCAGCGCCTTCACTCCCGCGGGCAGCGAGAGCATGATGATGCCCGCAAGCGCCGCATAGAATATATAGCTGGGTCGGATCATGAGTTCTCCCTATTCTAGTTGCTACGAATCAACGATGAGAAAAATAATAAATACGCGGGTGAGGTACAAGTTTTCCGTTGTTACACAAGATTAAAAAATTGATATTCGGATTAAAATGATGTATATTTTTCCAGATTCGTTCATGATTCCACGAATGAAGATTCCGGCAGCCTGTTCTCCCGGACCCGGCATGTCGGGAGCGGATCGTATGCTATAAAACTTTAATCATGCTTGAAAAGTGCCCGGCACGGACCGAGATGCGGATCAACGAAAGAGTCAACGAGTACGTCGACGTCGTCGATGAGTACTCAGGGAACAGGATGAGAAGAAAACATGACGTCGCCACGCTCATGCAGATCAGCGAGGATGGGGGGTACGAACAGGTTTTTGAGGATCTGATTTTTCAGGCAAAGTTTCTCTCGAAACTGTTCACCGTGGTGAAGCGGACCGATCCGGGGACGGAAGCGTTCCCCAAACTGCAGTATGAATTCAAAGAGGCCGTCGAGCGGGTCGGCACGCTCGTCCGCGCGATCGTGAAGGAATCGGAAGAAACGGTGAAGACCAGATATACCTCGGAATACTTCGGCATGAATCATACATGTCTGAATAATCTGCTGGATCTTTCATACGATCTCAGCTGGATTAAAAACTGGAAATTAGACCGGCAGGAGAACCGCCAGAACTGAACCGACTACGGACGTATGGAACAATCTCATATATTAGCAGAGCTTGAAGAAATCGTGAAATCGCTCGGCCTGACGATACGGTTTGAGAAGGGGGAATTCAAGGGGGGCGATTGTATATTGTACGACCGGAATCTCGTCGTGATGAATAAAAAAACTCCGGTTCCTCATCGGATCTCGCTGCTCGCCCGCGTGGTGGGATTATACGGCGGCGAGGAACTATACGTAAAGCCCCTCATCCGGCAGATCGTCGACGAGGAGATGACCAAATATCATGAAGAGATAAGACAGTATCATTCGATACCTTCCGACGATACCGATGCATATACTCATACTGAACGGACCGAATCTTAACACCATCGGTGTCCGGGAACCCGCGATCTACGGAACCGACACGCTGGCGGACCTCGAAAAACAACTGCTCGAGAAGTTCCCCGAAGCCGCCATATCGTTCTTCCAGTCGAACGAGGAAGCGAAACTCGTTTCGAAGCTCAACGACCTCCTGCAGCATCCGGTGGACGGCGTTGTGATCAATCCCGGCGCCTTTACCCACTATTCATATGCCCTCCGCGATGCGATCCAGATGCTCAGCATCCCCGTCGTCGAAGTCCACATTTCCAACGTACAGGCGCGCGAGCATTTCAGGAAGCACTCGGTCATCGCTCCGGTCTGTATCGGCCAGATCAGCGGATTCGGATTCCAGAGCTACGCGCTCGGCGTCGCAGCCCTCCTCGAATTCAAATCCCGGCGAAAAGGGACATGATAAAAGCCATCGTTTTCGATCTCGACAACACGCTCGTTGATTTCATGGCGATGAAGCGGACCGCCATCGAAGCGGCCATACGGGCGATGATCGATTCCGGTCTCGAGCTCTCCTACCGGGAGGCAAAGGATAAGATCGAAGCGATCTATAAAGAAAAGGGAATCGAGTTTCAGTACGTTTTCGATTCGCTCCTCTACGACACCTTTCAGAAGGTCGATTACAAGATCCTCTCCGCAGGGATCATCGCATACCGGCGCGCACGCGAAGCATCGCTCGTACCGTACCCGCATGTATTTCTCACGCTCGTGGAACTGCTGAAGCGAGGTCTGAAGCTGGGAGTGGTTTCCGATGCACCGAGCAGGGAAGCCTGGCTGCGTCTCACATACCTGAATCTGCACCACCTGTTCGACGTCGTGCTTACATTCGACGACACGGGAGAGTACAAACCGAGTCCCCTCCCGTTCAGAACCGTGCTCCAACGGCTCGGCGTCGAAGCCACGGAAGCGCTCATGATAGGGGATTGGGCCGAACGGGATATGGTCGGCGCTGCGAAGGTCGGCATGAAGACCGTGTTCGCACGCTACGGAGATACGTTCGGGACGCGTGAATCCGGCGCGGATTACGAGATCGACGACATCATCGATCTCATCAATATTGTAGATGCGGAAAATAACCGGAGTCTCGGATAGCCATGGTGCGGGGAATCGGCGTCGATATAATAGAAATCAACAGGATCCGCGAAGTGATCGACCGGCAGGGGGACCGCTTCATCGATAAGGTGTTCACCGCCGTCGAGATCGCGTACTGCCGCGCTCGAAAGATTCCCTACCAGCACTTTGCGGCACGGTTCGCCGCCAAAGAGGCGGTGGCGAAGGCTTTATCGACCGGGTGGCGGGGCGAATTCCGCTGGAAGGATATCGAAGTTTCAAATAACGAGCTCGGTCAGCCGAGCGTCACCCTGCACGGCGCGATCTCCGAAAGGCTCGCCGGGAGCCGGATTTTCCTTTCACTTTCGCATTCGGATAATTCCGTCGTGGCGTTCGTCGTTATCGAAACCGATCCGGTTCCGGGAGAGCCAGGCCGGTAACGCTTGCAATTTCCGGTAAGTTTTCGTAAAATAATCACTTACTATGAAAAAGCATTCTATAAAGAAGCTTTATTACTCCATCAGCGAGGTGAGCAAGATCACCGACCTCGAGCAGTATGTTCTTCGGTATTGGGAGTCGGAATTCGAGCAGTTGAAGCCGTCGAAGAACCGCGCCGGCAACCGCATCTATACCAATCGCGACATACAGCTCATTCTTCACATCAAGAAACTGCTGCGGGACGAACGCTATACGATCGAGGGGGCGAAGCAGGTGCTGAAGAACTGGTCACCGGATGAAGAGACAGGAGAACAGCTCGAGCTCATCACCATCGCGCCGAAACCACCGAAGATCAAAGACGATAAACTCCGGCAGGACATCCTGGAGATCAAGACCTTCCTTGAAGGATTGCTGGAGAAGATGAAATAGAAACAGAGTCTGCGGAAGGAGATGTCCTCCGGGTTTTGCAATAGATTCACCACATTACCGGAACGTAGCGCAGCCCGGTAGCGCACTTGAATGGGGTTCAAGGGGTCGCGGGTTCAAATCCCGCCGTTCCGACTCGATTAAGGTTCGGGCAGAGTCTCTGCCCGAACCTTTTTTATATTGACGAAGCCGGGACTCATCTCTCGAGTTCGCAGCCGATACTTGAGCCATGATTCGAGACTTATCCGGTGATTTCTCGACAAAGAATAGCCCTAATATATCGAATACTCTCGCTATCATGAAGACCTATTCACCCTCGCACCCCCATCCGTTCCATCCGTTTAATCCGTTGTAAACTCCTCCCCCCCATCCGTTTCATCCGTATTATCAGTTGTTAAGTCTGTTGTTTGCTTTTCATCCCCATCTTGGCTATTTTTACCCTCTG
>CAZBUK010000063.1:0-4839 GCA_964495085.1 uncultured Ignavibacteriales bacterium | reverse complement strand
GTTGTTAAGTCTGTTGTTTGCTTTTCATCCCCATCTTGGCTATTTTTACCCTCTGTCTGAACACTCTTCTCAACAAATATTCATAATCATATAGAGCTTCATCTTTGAGTTTACCCTTTATCGACGAATTGCGGACAATGCGCCTCGAGAAGAAAATCTCGCTCGAGGAGATCTCCGCCGAGAGCCGCATAAATATAAAATTCCTTGAAGCGATCGATAGGGGAGATCTGGACATTCTCCCGCAGCCGTACATCCGCGCATTCCTCAGGGAGTACGCACGGAGAGTCGGCTTCGACGAGCAGGATTTGATGCGCCGCTACGACGAGCATAAGGGGCAGCAGAAATCCGAGCCTTTCCCGGTTTCCGCAGGCGTGGAGGAGACGGTGCAACTATCCCCGGTAGATCCCGTCGTTTCACGCCCCATCCTCCAGCCGGCGCAGATTCGTCTGATATCGCTCTCGCTTATTCTGATCGGTGTAGTCGCATTGCTGGTATACTTTGTGGCGCTCCGGAACGGAGATTCCGATAGCGCCGAGATCGCCGCCCGTCCTTTCCAGGAAGTAATTCGCGAACTCGAGGAAGAAGCGGAGGAGCGGCCGATCGCAGTAATCGATTCGCCGGAGTCGATGCAGCAGCAGTACCCCGATAGTCTGGTTCTCGGCATTGCAGCGAGCGATACCGTCTGGCTGACCATTCTCATCGATAACATCGATCAGCGGGAGTATATTCTCAGGCCGAATAACCGGATGCAGTGGAGAGCCGCGAATCAATTTCTCCTGACCGTCGGCAATGCAGGCGGCATTTCGCTTCAATTGAACGGCGACTCTCTGGGCGTGCTCGGCAGACAGGGGGAAGTGGTCCGGAACCTGAACATCACCAGGAACGGACTGCAGCGCTGAGCGTTTTATCTCTAACGTACGTTATCTATGACCTCCCAATCTCCTCCCGTAAAAATCCGTAGACGCGCGGAACGGCTCCGCAAAGAACTGACCGAGCACGACTACAGGTACTACGTTCTCGCAGAGCCCGTCATCGGCGATGCGGCGTACGATTCGCTCATGCGCGAACTCATCGAACTCGAGGAGAAGTACCCCGCACTGCGTACTACGGACTCCCCGACCGTCAGGGTCGGCGGCATGCCGACGAAAGAATTCCCGACGGTGACGCATTCGGTACCGATGCTGAGTCTCTCGAATACGTACGATGAATCGGAGCTGTTCGATTTTGACCGGAGGGTGCGTTCGGGACTGGTTATGGACAAGGTACCCTACACCGCCGAGCTGAAATTCGACGGCGTCGCTATAACGCTGCTCTACCAGAAGGGAAAGTTCATACTCGGCGCGACGCGCGGAGACGGCACGCAGGGGGACGACATCACGCAGAATTTAAAGACCGTCAGAAGCATACCGCTCGTGCTCCGCGGCAACGGGGATCGTTACTCCCGTCTTGAAGTGCGGGGTGAAGTCGTAATGTACAAAACGGATTTTCAAAAGATGAACGAAGACCGTCAGTCACGCGAAGAGAAGCTCTTCGTAAACCCGAGAAACGCAGCTGCCGGAACGCTCAAGATGCTGGACTCGCGAATCGTCGCCGAACGTCCCCTCCGGTTTTTCGCATACCAGCTCATCGGCGATGATCTCCGTGAAGAGAGCCATTTCCGCCGGTTGAAATTGCTCGGCTCGTTCGGACTTCCCGTCAGCCCTACGGTGAAGCTCTGCAATTCGATAGAAGAGGTACTGGAATTCTGCCGCGAACAGGAGTCGCTGCGTGACGAGCTCGCGTATGAGATCGACGGCGTGGTCGTCAAGGTCGATTCATACCCTTTCCAGCAGCGGCTCGGCAACGTCGCAAAGAGTCCGCGCTGGGCGACTGCCTATAAATTTACCGCCCGCAAGGGAGAGACGAAACTCACCGGCATCACGCTGCAGGTAGGACGGGTGGGAACGATCACCCCGGTAGCGGAGCTTGAGCCGGTGTTCATCGGAGGGACGACCGTCAGGAGGGCTACGCTGCACAACATCGACGAGATCGAAAGACTTGACGTCCGGATCGGCGACACGGTGTTTGTGGAGAGAGGGGGAGATGTGATACCGAAGATTACCGGCGTGGTCCCCGGGAAACGCCCGGCCGGGACGAAGAAATACCGGATACCGGCAACCTGTCCCGCATGCGGCTCGCACATCGAACGGATTGCCGGAGAGGTGAATTATTATTGCCTCAACACGGAATGTCCGGCGCAGGTGCGCGGGAAGATCGCGCACTACGCATCGCGGCAGGGGGCAGATATCGAAGGTCTCGGCGAGGCGATCATCGATCAGCTCGTCAGTTCGGAATTGGTGAAATCGCCCGCCGATCTGTATAACCTGGAGAAAGAACAGCTCGCCGCTTTCGAACGTATGGGAGAGAAGAGCGCGCAGAATCTGCTCGAAGGGATCGAAAGCAGCAAGCGGCAGCCGTTTCAGAGGATCCTCTTTGCGCTCGGGATACGGCATGTGGGACAGGGCGTCGCGGGAGTTCTCGCGCGTGAATTCGGCTCTATCGAAACATTGAGCAAAGCCGGGATCGGGGAGCTTACGGCGGTGCATGAGATCGGACCGAAAATTGCGGAGAGCATCGTAAAGTTCTTTGAGGAGAAGAATAATCTTGTTATCATTAGGAGATTGCAGGATGCCGGTGTGCAGTTCGCAGCGAAGCGGGGAAAGGAGAAGAAAGGTAATGTTCTGGCCGGTAAGACGTTCGTCCTTACCGGAGCTCTGGAGGGAATGACGCGTGAAGAGGCGCACGGGAAAATAGAGCAACTCGGCGGAAAGGTCTCGTCGTCGGTCAGTAAGAAGACCGACTACGTTGTGGTCGGGGCGGAAGCCGGATCCAAATTACAAAAAGCCCGTGGATTAGGCGTACAGCTCCTGACCGAAAACGAATTTATTAAGCTGGTGAGCGATAATTGAATATGTCCAATTCTCTGCGGCGTTTCATCGGATTGCATTACGGCATCTTCTCCGTTCGCTGGAAGAAGGACGAGCCTCAAAACCTGACGCAGTTTCTCTCACATTCACGGAACACGCTCGTCATCATGCCGGACGATTCGAAGGCTGCGGAGTACGCGATCCAGGTCGTCGGTATGCTAAAGTCGCATTTCGGGAAGCCCGACCTAACGGTCGTGGCCGCGGCGCACGCCGCAAACCTGGTCGGCAAGTTGGGGGGCGTCGAAATTGTCCGCGTCGGCATCTCCGACGTCGGCTCCTTCTTCCTCCCGAGCAAAGTCTTTCTCGAGCGGATGCGGAAGCGGCATTTCGACCTGGTGATCGATCTGAACATGACGCTCAGTCTGTTCGCGGCCTTTCTGACCCGGAAATCATACTCCCGGTATCGGTTCGGATTCGTCAAACCGCATTGCGACAAATTCTATAATATTCAGTACCGGAGCATTACCGGCCAGAGCACGCAGCTTGTTTATAAATCACTTAGTACATTTTTGGATAATTTTTAGTTCATCACATTCGGACGGAGTAGTGTATGAAATTCGACATCAGTCACACAGGTGGAGCGATAATCCTTCGGTTGCTGGAATCCCGTCTCGATACCTCGATCTCCTCGCTCCTGAAAGGGGAGTTCCTGATCATTTGCACGCCGGAGGTTCATGAGCTGATCGTCGATCTCGGACAGGTTGAGTTCTGCGACAGCAGCGGATTGAGCGCCCTGCTCTTCGCCGAGCGGCAGATGCGGGGCCACGACGGCGTGGTGAAGCTGACCGGACTGCATGAGAAGGTCGCATCGCTCATCAAGATCTCCCATCTCGATCGGGTATTCGAAATCTACGAAAACGTTGAGGATGCGGTTGCCGGGAGGAGCAACGGAGCGGAAGGTTGAACCGGTATCGCGCGGAAACTTTGTTATGAGAAACCTCCCCTTTGTTATTTGCCTCTGGGCGCTGCTCTCGGGTTGCGGCCCACGGTCCGGGATGATCGAAGAACCGGATCCGGTTTTTAACGGTATCGAAGCGCGGCACAAGCTGACCCTCGGCGTCGCCGGAATCAACCTGACGACGGGTGAAGCCGTCTACTATAAAGCCGATACGCTCTTCGCCACCGCATCGGCGATAAAGACGCCGGTGCTCATCGAGTTGTACCGCCAATACGCGGACGGACGGCTGTCGATGGACCGGATGCTGACTCTCGATTCGACGAAGATATATCCGGGCAGCGGCGTCCTCCGGCACATGGACCTACCCTATACGATCTCTCTGCAGAATGCTGCGGTGCTCATGATCATCATGAGCGACAATACGGCAACCAATCTCGTCTTCGATGAGCTGGGACCGGATCACGAATCGCGGCTGAGCGCCGTGAACGGTTCGCTGCGTTCGCTCGGACTCGAGCATACCGAGATGCTGAACAAACTGTTCGGTTACGACACGAGGAAAGACACGCCGTATGCGAGGCGGTACGGCGTCGGCGTTTCGACGCCGGAGGAGATGGCGCGGATGATGGCGCTGCTTGCGCATGGTGTGGTCGTATCGGAGGAAGCGTCTCGCGAGATGATCGAAATTCACAAGCGCCAGCAATGGACTGACGTGGCGCCGCGGTATATCCCCTTGTCAAGAGATTCACTGAGATTCGCGCACAAAACGGGCTCGGTCAACCGGGCACGCTGCGATATCGGATTAATATTCTCGCCTGTCGACACGATCGCATATGCGGTCATGACGGATCAGATCGAGGAGGTGAGCTGGGCTCTCGACAGTCCGGGCAATCTCGCCGCCGCCGAAGCAGCCCGCGAAGTATATGAAAGATTGGGAAGGATGGGGAAGGGATCGGGAGAGTGAGGGGTGGGGATGAT
>CAZBUK010000062.1:0-23269 GCA_964495085.1 uncultured Ignavibacteriales bacterium | reverse complement strand
GGAAGGAGATAAGAATATTTCTTCAGGATCCGACATCTGTAGTCGAAGACATAGATCTTGTGCCGCTTGATTATTTTTTAGGTCAGAATTTCCCGAATCCGTTCAATCCGGTAACAGTTATTCGATACGGAATCCCGGAGCGTGGATATATTCGACTCTCGGTATATAATCTCCTGGGACAACGGGTTGCTCAACTCGCTGAGGGGGACTCGCAAGCAGGATATTATGAATTAGTTTTTGACGCCTCGCATCTTCCGAGCGGGATATATATTTACAGACTGCAGGCGGAAAACCATACAGAGTCCAAACGACTGCTCCTTACGCGATAGGAGAGCCTGCCGAAAGTTATCGGACGGTAATACCGGAATTCTAAAAACTTACATTTTGTAATATTCGTAATTTATCCGGGTAATTCCCGAATTGGCATGCGGAAATAATGTTGAGAGAGATCGATAGACTGCGCGGGGAGAAGCCGCTTGTGGCCTCCATCCGGAACCGTCAAGGTTGTCCGCGGCTTTATGTGAACGACAAAGAAATATTCCCACTGCTTGCATGGAGCTGGAAGCTCATACCGGAAATCGCTCATTTTAAGAAAGCAGGTATTTCAGTATTTCATCCGATATTCGGATTGAATTCGGCATGGCCCGAAGAGCAAAGGTACGACTGGTCGGTTTTCGATTCCTTTTTTGCGGGAGTGCTGTCGAATCATCCCGATGCCTTCTTTCTGCCTCGTGTGCTTCTCGACGTACCCGAATGGTGGAAGGATAAGCATTCGTCTGAGCTCATTAAAAGCGTTCTTCCGACTACCCCGGAGGACACGAGAATGTACAGGCCGGTTCGGTTCAACGAGGAGGGAGGATGGAATTGGGGTATCCAGTTCCGCGAACCATCGCTCGCATCGGAGATCTGGCGCTCGGATATGGAAAAACTCCTGAAGGCATTTCTTATTCATTTCCGCGATTCCCCCCTCTGCAGCCGGATCATCGGATACCAGATTGGCGCGGGTATCTATGGAGAATGGCATTATAATCTATCGGAATTCATGCCCGATACAAGCCAGCCGATGATCAGGAAGATCGGTTATATTCCGGATCTCAAGGAAAGATTACATACCGCTTACGGGTTGTTTAGAGATCCGGTATCCGAAAGCGAGGTGATCGATTATTACCGGAAATTCCATGAAGAAATCAATGCAGGGTCGCTGCTGCATTTCGCGCGTATCGTAAAGGAGACCACCGGCAACCGCGTACTGTGCGGTGCGTTTTATACATATCTTCTTGAAAATGTCTGGATTCAGGAAGGAGGGCATCTTGCGCCGGAAAGCATACTCCGGAGTCCAGACATAGATTTCGTTGCCGCTCCATATTCCTACCAGACAACCAATATCGAAGGCAGGCAGTGGTGGGAGCACGATATCCTCGACGATGCCGGTAATTTCCTCGGCCGGACCCGGGGTGTCGGAGGAGATGCGGGGTACCGTGTCCTCCTCGAATCGGTCAAACGGAACGGTAAATTGTACTTTGTCGAGATCGATCCGGGGACGTTTCTCGAACCACAGACTCCGAATCCCGACGGAACCGGGGGCACCGATGTCCAGAAAGAGTTGTGTATGATCGGCGGCATCGGTTCGACGACGCCCGAAGGGACTATGCGTATTCTGAAAAGAGATATCGGACGGATGTTCGTGAGCGGAAACGGCGGATGGTTGTTCGATTTCGGACCCGTTATGGGGGCACGAAAAAGCTGGTACGCCGATGATGCGATAGTGAATCAGATCAAATATTTCGTCGAATTTGCGGATCTCAGAACGGGTCTCGACCTCGGATCGTGCGCAGAGATCGCCGCCGTATACGACGCTCACACATTTTATTATACGAGACACTGGCGCGCCGAAGCTCCGTACAGTAAGGGCGCTGCTAATATGGATTACTTCTCATACAATTTTTTAGATTCACAGGCGAGGGTTTTCAACCGTCTGGGTTCGCCCGTCGATTATCTATTCCGGTTTGATATTCGGAAGGAAGACTTTCAAAGATATAAGCTCCTTTTCATGGTCAATACATTCGTCTTCACCGGCGAAGAAGTCCGGCGTATGCGTAGTATGCTGCATAACAGCGGGGCGACGGTCGTTTGGTTCTACGCTCCCGGATTTGTCAATCCTGAACGGATAAACCTTAAACAGATGGAAGAGCTTACGGGCATGGCTTTCGAAATTCTTCCCGGCGCGGGAACAATGACTGCAATTTGGGATCCGCAGGCACGGGATGCAGCAAAGGATTCAGGATTGCTTTTCGGAAGAGTGAAAAAACAATTTCCAAGGTTTGCGGTGAAGGGCGGAGATGCCGGTGTTCTCGCAAGATGGGCAGATGGCGGCGGAACCGCTTGTGCAATTAAGAAACTGGATGGCTGGACATCGATCTATGCAGGCACAGCACCGATACCGGTGGAAATCCTACGGTCCATTGTTTCGGAATCGGGTGCCGGGATCTGGAGCTCGGCGCCCGATATCGTATGCTGCTCAAATGACGCCGCATTGCTCGTGGCGACCAGGGAGGGAAAGCGGACATTCAGGTTACACAAACCGATGATTCGCAGCTCATCCGGTGAAACATCCCGGGAATTCGAGCTTGAACTGAGCCTGGGCGAAGCGGAATTATATCTCGCCCGGACATGATTATCGGACTATCCTTCCACTGCCCCCGCTTTTTATCAGACTGTCCACCTCTGCCGCGGTGGTGAGATTGAAGTCGCCGTGAATAGAATGCTTCAGACAGGAGGCGGCGGCTGCGAATTCCAACGCATCCTGGTTTGATCGACCGGTGAGTAATCCGTAAATAAGGCCTGCGCAGAAGGAATCGCCGCCTCCGACCCGGTCGACAATATGCACAGGATATTTCCTGCTCTGGTGAAACGAAGTTCCGTCCCACAGGACTGCGGACCAGATATTATCGAATGCCGAGATGCTCTCTCTCAGAGTTATGGCAACTTTCTTGATTTTCGGGAATCGCTGCATTAACTGCTCCGCCACCGATTGGTATTTGCCCGCTTCGAGCGTGCCGGTTGCAACATCCGATTCTCCCGCCTTGATGCCGAATACCATATCGGCGTCTTCTTCGTTCGCAATCAGCACATCGACATGCTTGACGATTTTTTCCATCGCCCTGCCTGCCTCCTCGCGCGTCCATAATTTTTTCCGGTAATTGAGATCGCAGCTCACGGTGACCGAGAGTTCGCTTGCCGCTATGACTGCCTCCAGCGAGGCCTCGGCGGTCTCCGGACTCAGCGCCGGCGTTATGCCGGTAATATGAAACCATGACGCTCCGGAGAATGCATCATTCCAGTTTACCATGCCGGGTTTTATTCCGGATACGGCCGAATGAGCTCGGTCATATATAACCCTCGATGGCCGCTGCGATGCGCCCGACTCAAGGAAGTAAATTCCAATCCGCGAACCCCCCTGAAGAATATATTCGGTCTTGACGCCGTATCTTCGTAGTTCATTCACCGCAGCCTGCCCGATCTCGTTCTGAGGAAGGCGCGAAACGAAAACTGCATCGAGGCCGAATTGTGCGAGCGAAACGGCGACATTCGCTTCGCCTCCACCGTAGTTCACCTCGAACTGCGATGCCTGACCGAACCGTTGATATCCCGGGGTGGATAACCGTAGCATGATCTCGCCGAATGTCACGACTTTCTGCTGCTTCATGGTTGTGTGTTCCTCTGCATGAATTGCCGGTTAAAATCTAAGTGGTTGAGCGGAATCCTCCGTACCGGATGAGTTGAAATCGCCGGGATGGCGACCTTCCGTGCATCGCATCAGATAAAAAACTTATAGTATGGTTTTCCGAGAGCAATACGCGATATTAAGAGCGCAAGCTCCCGTGCATGATAATCCCCCCACATGGTGGATTCTCCCGAGGGGGTTTTTCTACCCGGCGGAATGTAATCCCAACCGTTCGGGCGATGATATACCGAATGGAGTATAAGTCCCTGATGGTTCTCATCGGTTGAGAGATACGGTTCCGAGAAGAGTTGGCGTGCTATGGTAAGTCCGGTTTGGAAGTATTTTTCTGCTTTTCCATGATCCTCATGCTTCCGCAAGTGATTGCCAAGTCTGATAAAGCCCTGGGCAGCTATTGCGGCAGCCGAGCTGTCAACCGGTTCATGGTCGTTGTACGGGTCGGACGGTTTGTCGAGAGCCCCTGCCATCGATGAGATACCCGGTGCACCGGTATCCCAGTAAGGAATGCCGTCGGTGGGAGCATGTTCGATATAGAAATCGGCAGTTGCAAACACCGCTTTATGATATCGTGAGAGCAGGATTTTTTTCGAATCGTACTCCTTAGTCTCCTGCTTATCGAGCTCATCGAGGAATTCCAGAATCTCGGCGAATCCGCAGATTACCCAGGCGAGCCCCCTTGTCCAGGTTGTGAAGGGAGAGTACCCCTGCTGGCTGTTCGGACATCGGTATGAACCGTCGTTCAGGTTGAAGATGGATTCATGGGCAACTCTTCCGCGGACGTCGTATATATCTCTGCCGTCACCGTAATAGACGGTATATCGAGCTGTGGCGTCTGCATGCGTCAGTGCGCGGTGGAGTAAAGATATCTTTCTATCCTTTTCGCCCATCAGGCAGTGCCCGAGTTGATGCGCTAAGAGCAGGGAACGCAGTGACCTGATTGTATCCGCAAACAGGGAATGAGGTCCGTTAAATGAATAAATATATCCGAGGTTGTCGTTCAGATCCGTCCACCGGGCGGCCTGGACCGCGCCGCTGGCGGAGAGAGCCATTTCATAATATCTTCGCTCCCAGATATTTTCCTTTATCCGTTCCTCGCGAATCAACCGGTGAAGGTTGCCGTAGGTACTGATATTGTTAAAGCCGTGATCATGCACGCCGGTGTGGCTCACATGTGCCGCCATCTGTTTTAGCGTTTCATTCCGTCCGATGTCCAGGAATTCCTTCTCACCGGTCGCATCGAACTGTAGAAGCATGGACCCGAACTGGAATCCCTGGGTCCACTCCGTCCATCCCCGCGCTGTATAAGTACCGGCTGCTGTAAATACCGGAGCTCCTTTGCCGGGATCCCAGCTCTTCTGTACAGAGCGTATTTTCCGAGCCGACAGTTCGAAAAGGGTGTCGATCTCCGGCAGGAGGCCCTGAGGAGTTATTTTTGTATCTGTGTTTATCATATGAGTATCGTGGAGGTCTTGAATTGATTGATTTTCAAATGCGGGAGATGAGCTTAGTTCTGCGTCTTAAAAAGTATGAATGTGCAGGCCGCCGTCGATTCGCATGATATCCCCGGTCGAAAATGGGAAGTGCCCGGTAAGTATAGATTTCACTGCCAACCCGACATCTTCGGCCGTACCCCATCGGTGTTGGGGGACGAGTCCTTCTGTGAGCAGTGTGTCGTATTTTTCCTTAACCTTGCTTGTCATGTCGGTCGCCATGATACCGGGGCGAATTTCGAAGACCTGAATCCCATGCGGAGCGAGGCGGAGCGCCCAGAGTTTCGCTGCCATACTCAACCCCGCCTTCGAGATGCAGTATTCGGCCCGGTTGAGCGAAGCCGATTCCGCAGATATCGATCCGATGAATATGATCTTATTCCCATGCGGAAGAAGGGATCCGGAATTGGATGCCAGCCAGTGCCGGACGACCGTCTGGGTCAGAAAAAACGGTCCCTCGAGATTCGTTCCGAGCAGATGGGTAAACGAATCTTTGGACGTCTGGGTAATATCGACGCGTTCTCTGGGAGGTATTCCCGCATTATTCACGAGAGCGTCGATATGTCCGAAGGTATCGAGCGTTTGAGACACGAGTCTCTCCCTCTCGGGTCCCGAGCTTATATCCGCCTGAAATATATGAAATTTCTGATCGTCGCCTTTGCGTGCCTCGCCGCAGAGAGCTGCTGTTTCCTCTGCTGCCTGCCGGTTATTGACATAATTGATCGCCACCGAGAAGCCGGCGTGTGCCGACTGAATCGCAATGCCTCTCCCGATGCCGCGGCTTGCACCGGTTATCAGTACGAGAGGAACGGTATGAGCCATGGAGTGTCCGTAATATGAAGGAACGAATTAGTGTCGGGAGTATGGGCAACTCCGAATCGACCCGTTTGCATACGGCTTCGATCGAATAAGATACTATCGAACCGGAGGAAAGTCAATCGGATGGAGCTGCATCGGAAAGCTAGTTTTATATATTAAATATTTTACCGTATATTAAATACTCCGGCTCGATACTTTTAAAAGAGTGTGAATTTCACTATTATGCAGGCGATGCAAGAACATCCTTTTCTATCTGTAGCAATCAACCTCGGATACCAGATTCCCATATACCGATAACTGCCGGGATATATCAAACGATGAAAACGAAATCTTCCGACATTTCATATACACTAAGATATTTACGCAACCTCTGGGACGATGCGCAGGCCCGGACATATGGATCCGACGATGTCGCCCATCTCCTCTATAGATCGAATTTGCTCGGTTCCGATCTCCGGATTACCAACTTCGCGGGAGGAAACACGAGCTGCAAACAACAGGAGACCGATCCGCTTACGGGTTTGCCGGCGACGATTCTATGGGTGAAAGGATCCGGAGGCGACATCGGCACGCTCAGGAAATCCGGTCTGGCGAGTCTCTATCTTGAGAAACTCGAAGCTTTGAAAAAGCTTTACAAAGGAATTGCGCTTGAAGATGAGATGGTTCCTCTTCTCGGGCATTGCATCTATAACCTGAACCCGACCGCGCCATCCATCGACACACCGCTCCATGCCTTTATTCCCTTTAAACATATCGATCACCTTCATCCGGATTCTATCATCGCCATCGCGGCGGCAAAGGACGGAAGGAAAATTACCGAGCAATTATTCGAAGGCAGTATTGGATGGGTAGACTGGCAGCGGCCCGGGTTCGATCTCGGACTCAAGCTCGAAACGGCTATCCAAGAGAATCCCGGCATCCGCGGAATCGTGCTGGGGGGGCATGGACTTATTAATTGGGGCGACGACGCATACGGCTGTTATCTGAACAGTCTTGAGTTGATCGATCGCGCGACGGCTTATCTCGAGGAAAACTACGGAAAACGGAAGCCGGTGTTCGGAGGGGTAGATACTCAATCTCTCAATACTGAATCCAGGCATAGAAATGCCCTAGCCATGATGCCGATCCTGAGAGGTTTGTGTTCGGCTCAACGCCCTGTGATCGGTCATTTTACGGACGATGAATGTGTCCTCGAATTCATCGGGAGCCGCGACCTCCGGCAATTGGCCGATAAGGGAACCAGCTGTCCCGATCATTTTCTCCGTACCAAAATCCGTCCGCTTGTGCTTCGGATTCCGCCGGATACGCCGGCTGAAGAGAATTCCGCCGCGCTGTCGATGCTCGAAGAACAATTCGCCGCGTACCGGTCCTACTATGAATCATACTACAATCGATGTAAAAACGACGCGAGCCCCGCGATGAGAGATCCGAATCCGGTCATCATACTCTGGCCGGGTATCGGCATGTTCACCTTTGCAAAGGATAAACAAACCGCCCGGGTTGCCTCGGAATTCTATATCAATGCGATCAACGTCATGAAAGGAGCGGAAGCGGTTTCCGAGTATACCGGCCTGTCGGAACAGGAAGCTTTTAATATTGAATACTGGGCTCTCGAAGAGGCGAAGCTGCAACGTATGCCTAAAGAAAAACCACTGTCCCGGAAAATAGCTCTGATAACGGGCGGCGGAGGAGGCATAGGAAGCAGTATCGCAAGAAAATTTTTGGCCGAAGGAGCCTGCGTCGTCATAACGGATAATCTGCAAGAGCGAGTAGCATCCTCCGAGACGATGCTGCGGAAAGACTATCCTCGCGATAATATATATGCCACCGAGCTGAACGTTGCGGAAGAAAGCTCCGTCCGGAGAGCATTCGATAATACGATCCTCGCTTTCGGGGGCGTGGATATTCTGGTTCATTGCGCGGGTCTCGCTATCTCGAAACCGCTTTTGCGCACAGAAGCGGAAGATTGGGATATGCTTTATAACGTGATGGTGAAAGGTCAATTTTTTACAGCTCGACGTGCCGCCTCTATAATGCTAGATCAGAAAATGGGGGGAGATATTATCAATATAGTCAGCAAGAATGCACTTGTCTCCGGTCCGAATAACGTTGCGTACGGTTCTGCGAAAGCGGCTCAACTGCATATGTCCCGGTTGATGGCGGCGGAGCTCGGGAAATACAAAATCAGGGTGAATTCGGTCAATCCCGATGCCGTCATCCGCGGCAGTAAAATCTGGGATGACGGATGGGCGGCGGCTCGTGCAAAAACCTACGGCATTGCAGTCGAAGATCTACCGGCGTTTTACGCAAAGCGTACGTTGATGAACGAAGAAGTTTTAACTGAAGACATCGCACATGCGGTATTTGCTTTCGTCGGAGGCGGTCTTCCGAAGAGTACTGGCAATATACTTAATGTAGATGCCGGTATACCGGAGGCATTTCCGCGCTGACCGGAAATGTAATCGAGCCCGGGTGTGTCGTGGGTCTCATATTCAATAGAGTACCATACGGTTTCCTTCGAAGCGATCAGTGAACGCCTCTCCACTATGAACAAAGCTGACAGAATGGAAAGTTACCTCCTCGTTGGGAAACTGAAGTACTTATATCGGCGGTTATCACCTCAGCAACATGTCGAAAACTCACGAACGGTTTTTACGGCGGAGGATCATTCGATCTCCAGAACCTCGTAATTCTGCTATTCATATCTCATTCATCGAAACAGAAATATGGATAACAATTCGGCGGATATTTTGCCTGTTACCACGGCCGATATTACAGCGCATAATGCCGTATGGCTCGAACAGCACAGTCGAAGATTCAATGCACTTCGCGAGCAGCTGATCGCGGACGGCTGTGAGCCCGAATCTATCATTGCGGCGGTCGGTGAATTTCAGGTCGCAGTGCCCAGTTGGGCTTTGGGGACAGGTGGGACTCGTTTCGGAAGATTTCCGATCGGCGGCGAGCCCCGGTCGCTCAGGGAGAAGCTCCTTGATGCAGCGCTCCTGAACCGTTTGAGCGGCTCGACGAACGCAATCTCACTTCACATTCCATGGGATATTCCGGATGATCACGATTCCCTTCGGTCGTTTGCCGATACGCTCGGCATTGGTTTCGCTCCCGTAAACTCGAACACTTTCCAGGATCAGCCGTCGCAGGCAGAATCGTACAAATTCGGTTCGCTGTCACATACTGACACGAGGGTAAGAGACCGCGCAATTGCGCACAATATAGAAGTTATCAGGCACGGTTCGATGCTCGGCTCGAAAGCCCTGACGATATGGCTCGCGGACGGTTCCTCGTTTCCGGGACAGATCAGTTTTCGCCGTACGTTCGAACGCACATCGGAGTCACTCAGGCAGATTTATACAGAACTTCCGCCGGATTGGCGCATCCTGCTTGAGTATAAACCATTCGAACCGGGTTTTTATTCGATGGTGATTCAGGATTGGGGAACATCGCTTTTGCTGTGCGAACGGACAGGTGACCGTTGCTTTTCTCTGGTCGATCTTGGCCATCATCTTCCGAATACGAATATAGAACAGATAGTCTCCCGTCTGTCTATGGCCGGAAGACTTGGGGGATTCCATTTCAACGATTCGCGATACGGAGACGACGATGTTACGGTCGGTTCGATTAAACCGTATCAACTTTTCCTCATCTTCACAGAACTGACGGATGGCATTCGGGAGGCGGAGGCGGGCAGTCCGGCTCCGGAGTGGATGATCGACGCGAGTCACAATGTCAAGGATCCGCTGGAAGACCTGCTGCAATCGGTGGAAGCAATTCTCATCGCATACGCCCAGTCATTATTGGTCGATTCTGGTGCATTGCATATGGCGCAGGAGGAGAACGATGTTGTCAGAGCACAGGAGCTGCTGCAGCACGCATTTCGTACCGATGTCCGTCCGCTGGTAGCGGAGTCCCGGCTCAGAAAGCATGCTGCATTGTATCCGTTGAAAATTTTCAGGGAAAAGAAAGTACGCTCGACACTGGTTGACCAGAGGGGATCGCAGACCTTGGCAACAGGATTATAGAATGGTTCCCGTTATCGCTGTGTTTGATATCGGCAGAACGAATAAGAAGCTAATTCTATTCGACGACGGACTCAAGCTGGTTGCCGAAAAACAGATACGGATTGATGATACCATCGATGACGATGGTTTTCCGGCTGAAGACCTGGTGCAACTCGCATCGTGGATCCGCGAATCTATTGCAGAAGTCGAACAATCGGGGAAGTATAGTATAAAAGCCGTGAATACATCGGCCTATGGAGCGACGTTCGTCCATCTCGACGAATCGGGAAATCCCGTCGCACCCGTTTATTCGTATTTGAAACCTTATCCCGATGATCTGCTTGACCGTTTCTACAATGAGTACGGCGGAAAGATGCAATTTGTGATGGATACTGCGTCGCCGCCGATGGGGATGTTAAATTCCGGACTTCAGTTGTATTATATCAAGCATCGCAAACCGGATATATTCTCCCGGATTAGGACCTCCCTACATCTTCCGCAGTATTGCACTTTTCTGTTGACCGGTCGGTTATGCAATGAGTTTAGCAGCATTGGATGCCATACGGCGCTCTGGGATTTCCGCCGGAAAGATTATCATCGATGGGTTTATGGCCAGGGTCTTGAACGTTTGTTTCCGAAGGTCAATACTACAGGAATCTCGGGAACATTCGGCTCCGGTGATAAATCGATACCGGTGGGTGTGGGTGTGCATGACAGTTCTTCGGCGATCGTCCCTTATCTTCGATTGGCGCGGGAGAATATGTTTATCATATCCACCGGCACATGGTGCATAAACCTCTTCCCGGCTATGGACATATCGTTGACTGAAAAACAGATACGGAGGGACTGTCTTTTATATATGGCATTCTCAGGCGAACCGGTCGCGGCTTCCCGTTTATTCATCGGAGCGGAACACGATTACCAGGTGAGGAGAATGTCCGAGTGGTTCGGCAAATCTGCTGAGCATTATTCGACCATTGCATTTAATAGAGATACAATTGATCGGATTGCCCGAAGTACGGATAATATGGCGAGTATGTTGATACCCGGAAGAATGTCGGGAACCGGTCCATTTCCGGATGAGCCTGCAGGAAAATGGGACATCCGACGATTTAATGATTTTGAAGAGGCTTATCATCGGCTTCTGTTGGATCTGACATGCAGAATCCGTGTATCGGTCGAGCTCATCAGGCGTGAGTCCGCCGGTGATCTTATTTTTGTAGATGGCGGCTTCGCGCGCAATGAAATATTTATGAACCTGATATCCTCGCATTTTCCCAATTCATCGGTTCGTGCATCCCGCTTGGCACAGGCCTCTGCGCTGGGAGCGGCACTGAGCGTCACGGAGGGGCTTTCGGAAAGAACGAACGGATTGGAAGAGGTGATTGCTTTGCGACAGTACTCACCTGTATGTTCGGAAGCCGTGCAAAGCTATTACGGCACGGTCTATAGAAATAAGTCGGCATAACTACATTCAGACGGATGAATAGCATGATCGACCGATTGTTTTCCGAATTGACCTCACAGGTCGATGAGATGAGCCGGATCAGGAGATATTTACATCAGCATCCCGAGCTCTCATTTCATGAACATAAGACGGCTGCATTTATTGCAGATTATCAGCATAAACTCGGAAACAAGGTGGAAACGGGGGTGGGGGGAGGCGGGGTCGTCGCTGTTCTGGAGGGTAAGAAACCGGGTCCAAGGGTGGCTCTCCGCGCCGATTTCGATGCGCTACCGATACAGGAGGAGAACGAGATACCGTACAAATCGCTCGTACCCGGAGTGATGCATGCCTGCGGCCACGACGGCCATACGGCTTCGTTGCTGGCATTGGCAAAAGCGCTGAATAGCATGCAGTCAGAAATTCGGGGCAATATCGTATTTATCCATCAACATGCCGAAGAGATCGTCCCGGGAGGAGCGCAAGCGATGATACGCGCCGGGTGTCTCGACGGAGTGGATGCGATATACGCCTCGCATCTCTGGGCGGTAGAGCCGGTAGGAACGGTGTTGACCAGATCCGGAAATCTCATGGCCTCCAGCGATAAGTTCGAGCTTACTATTCTCGGCCGGGGCGGGCATGCCGGATATCCTCACAAAACCAATGACGCAATTGTGATTGCAGCTTCTCTCGTTCAACAGTTGCAACAGATTGTGAGCAGACGTGTTGATCCGCTCGAACCGGCGGTAATCTCGATCGGTTCGTTTATTGCCGATAATTCCTTTAACGTGATCGCGGATAAGGTTCGCATTGGTGGAACGGTTAGAACATTCGGCCGGGAAGTCCGTCTGCTTATCAGATCGGAAATGGAACGAATGATCGAGGGAGTATGCAGAGCAGGGGATGTCGGGTATGATCTGAATTACGAGACAGGGTATCCTGCAGTCGTGAACTCGCCCGAGTCGGTTACGCGGATACGGAGTATTGCGGCCAAAGTTCCCGGAGTTCATACCGTCTCCGAGATATCTTCGCTTATGCTGTCAGAGGACTTTTCTTTTTATCTTGAAAAGACCAGCGGCGGGTATTTCTTCGTCGGCGCAGGAGACCCGGCAGCCGGGAATTTCTACCCACATCACCATCCGAAATTCAATATTGATGAGCGGGCGATGCTTCTGGCCGCATCCGTGCTCGGCGGGTTGGCGCTGGACGCGCTGGAGAATTTGCCGGTAACAAGTTAATCCATTCTTATGAATATGCTAGAAATGAAAATTCCCGACAGCATCAGAACAGAATCGGAGTTGGAAAACTTTTATTCCGAACCATATCCGGAAACGGTTCAGATGATGAAGAGACTGGACGGAGACATCATGATACTCGGAGCGGGAGGCAAGATGGGTCCGTCGCTTGCGCACCTTGCGGCAAATTCGGTGAAAAACGCAGGGAGCGGTCAGAAAGTTCTGGCCGTTTCCAGATTCGGCGATGAAGAGATCAGGCATTGGCTCGAGGATAGGGGAGTTACAACTATTTCGTGCGATTTATCGGATTACGAAGCGGTACAGAGTCTACCGAGGATCCGTAATGTGATATTCATGGCAGGAAGAAAATTCGGAGAATCGGGATCACAGTCGCTGACGTGGTTGATGAATACGATCGTTCCTGGTAATGTTGCGAGAATCTTCGCCGATTCCCGAATCGTGGTTTTCTCGACCGGATGCATCTATGATTTTGCCCGGCCTGAGGGAGGCGGAAGCAAAGAAGAGGATCTCCCTCATCCTGTCGGTGAATATGCATACTCGTGTCTTGCGCGGGAGAGAGTGTTTGAATATTACTCTATTCATTCCGGGACCGGGGTATTATTTTTTCGACTCAATTATGCGATCGATCTTCGATACGGCGTGCTGCTCGATATCGGAGAAGCGGTCTACAACGGTCTTCCGGTCGATCTTTCGGTAAGCACGGTCAACATCATCTGGCAGGGCGATGCGAATAACAGAGCCTTGTTGTCATTGGAACATGCCGCCTCGCCTCCCTTTAGGCTTAACGTTGCAGGGAGCGACATGATATCCGTGAAGGAAATTGCGGAAAGGTTCGCGGGAATCTTCGGCTGCAGCGTTCATTTTACGGGGTCCGATTCTGGAAAAGCTTACTTGAGTAATGCAGAAAGGTCGGTCGAACTCTTCGGCTCTCCCCGGATTTCCTTGGACAAAATGATCGATTGGGTAGCATCCTGGATCCGGACCGGCGGAAGAACATTGCTCAAGCCCACCAAATTCCAGGTGACCGATGGAAACTATCTGAGTTGAATTGCTAACAAGATCATTTTGTCATAATGAACACATGATTAAAATTGGAAATCCGGAAATAATGCGTATTCTAAAAAGAGGAGCGGTCATTTCTCCTCTGCCGCTCGCTCTCGACGAAAATAAACAGTTGGATGAACAATCCCAGCGGGCTCTGATACGGTACTATCTTTCCTCGGGAGCCGGCGGCATTGCGGTAGGCGTACACACAACACAGTTCGAAATCCGGGATCCGCGATATCGTCTGTACGAACGGGTACTTGATTTTGCACTGAGGACAATCATTGAATACGCCGGCGAAAGACCTCATATAAAGGTGGCCGGAATCTGCGGCGGTACGGAGCAGGCATGCACTGAAGCCGAGTATGCAAAGAAGCTGGGATACGATTTCGGTTTACTGAGTCTCGGAGCGATGCGCGGTAGACCGGACGATTCGATTCTTGCGCACTGTTTGGAGGTCAGTCGGATTATTCCGCTCTTCGGTTTTTACCTCCAGCCTGCTGTCGGCGGCATTCTTCTCGGGAGTACATTCTGGGAACGGTTTTTTGAGATCGAAAATGTGGCGGCTGTCAAGATCGCACCGTTTAACCGATATCAAACACTCGATGTCATACGCGCGTTGGGAAAATCGGGAAGAGAAGATACGATCATCCTCTATACCGGGAACGACGACGCAATAGTAACGGATTTAATTACTCCTTATCCCGTATATGTCGAGGGAGTTGAAAAAACCATTCATATCCGAGGTGGATTACTCGGCCAGTGGAGTGTCTGGACATCAAAAGCAGTGGAGCTGCTCGATCGGATTCGGGATATCGTCGATGCCGGTATTCCCGTTCCCCGTGAGATTTTGAGGATTGGTGCTGCAATAACTGACGCAAATGCAGTAATATTCGATGCGAAGCACAATTTCAACGGTTGTATCGCAGGAATTCATGAAGTATTGCGAAGGCAGGGCTTGATGAGATATACACACTGCCTGAGTGAACGCCAGACATTGTCACCCGGACAATCGGACGCACTGAATCGCCTCGCGATCGATTATCCGTTTCTTGCAGACGATGAATATATCCGGTCACATCTGGAACAGTGGCTCGCGTAATTCGGGTATTTCGGTCTCGTTCTAGTATGGCGTCATCGAGATTTAATCACAGGCTTCTTGACAATATGAATGGATATGTATATATTTCCGGTATATGAAACATCGTTTTATATGTAAAATAACGAGACTCTCCCTGAAGCTTGCAGCGTAGAAAATTATTCATAGAACTGTTCGTACCATACGGCTTGTCATATCATATATGATGATTGCCGAGATGACGTATGAGAGAGTGTGCGTAATGACTGCATATCGAGATACCGCACCGAACCCGCCGACAGGATTCAACATTAATACCACCATTTCGAACCTATGTCCCGATATGCTGAGAATGCTAAGTCCAACGATTGTACGTCGGTTGTTACTGCAAATTCATAACACAAACTGCTCAAAGCAAGTTTTACAATTAGACAAATCGGTAACATGATACATAAATAATTTCGGGACAATATGTCTCGCATATTTGTCCTTGCGTTTGTTCATCGTTCAATAACATTCGTGTGAGTCGTCTCTTTGAAAGGAGGTGATACACCCGGGGAACTTGTAAGAAGAACGCTGGCTTCACCGCTCCGCTGATAACCCCCATTTCGGCGTGTCAAAGACATTCAACGCAATCAAATGCTGATACATTCAATAAAAAGGAAAGGAGTCTCTCAATGACCAGCCAGTATAATCGTATACAGCTCAGATTATTGAGGATCCTGCTCGTTTTAACGTTCGTGCTGATCGGTTCGCTGACGGCAGTTTCCCAGGTAGGAAAGGTGGAAGGTAGGGTGCTTGATTCCGAGACGGGAGAACCGGTCATCGGTGCAAACATCGTAATTCCCGGAACGACCATAGGCGCTGCAGCCGACCTTCAGGGCCGGTTCTTTATCATCAATATTCGCCCGGGTACGTATGAGATGGTCGTATCGGCGGTAGGTTTTGCACAAAGCCGGATTGAAAACGTGCAGGTGTTAACGGGTAGAACAACGGATCTCGATGAAATCCGTATGACGCCTGAGGCTATAGCCTTAACCGAGGTAATCATTGTCGCGGAACGCCCCGTCGTCGACCGCACACAGACCTCAACCAGGACGACGATCACCTCCTCGGAGATCAGTGCGCTTCCGGTCAACGATATCCATCAATTGATCGGAAATACGGCGAGCTCAATCGACGGATTCGTGCGTGGCGGGAAAAAGTATGAAACCCGCACCTATATCGATGGCATAGATATCAGCGACTCGTATTTCGCGTCATTCACCCAGACACAGGGAATGGAATACGGCTACACCTTCAGCAATAAATTCGATCAACGTGAAGCGACTGCCGTCAACGTAAATGTAAATTCCGTCGAGGAGCTTGCAGTGAATACCGGCGCCGTCGATGCCGATCTGGGAAGTGCAACGGCGGGCGTGGTGTCTCTCTCGCTCCGCGAAGGCCGCGGTAATATGTTCGGCTCGCTCACTGTCCGGCGGACTCCGGGTGGATTGAATCATTTCGGTTCCGATATTTACCATGACGAAACCGAATATTTTGCGGAACGCCAGAGTAAAATCGATGCGACACTCCCGGAACAGAAGTTTTATACGTGGGATCGAAATAAGTATGCATACGGCGACGATGCCGAAACGGATGTCAGCTTTACTCTCGGCGGCACCGCACTCCGGCACCTTCATCTCTTCACTTCCGGCCGTTGGTTTGAAACATACGGGCGGTTCCCCGGAGAATTTCGAAGAACATTCGATGTTACCGTCCGGCCGACGTTCGATTTAGGCAATAATATGAGAGTTTACGCGCTCGGTATTCTTGAAGATCGCGGCGAAATATTCGGTTGGAAAAACAGGCGGTATTCCGATCTCTGGAGATTCTACCTTGAGGGAAACCCGGTATACGACGGATACAGTTCCGTTGCGAGTGTAAGATTCTCGCACGTTTTATCGCCAACGACATTTTACGATATTCAGATCGGACATACGATGCAGAGCAACAGACAGGGATTCGTCGATCAGGACGGCGACGGAATGATACGATGGGGAGAGTGGGACGGCGACTTTATCCGATTCAACACGGCAGATGAGGTCAGCAAATATATCGGTTCGCATATAAGAGAAGATTCTCAGCGAGAGAAATTTTTTGCCACTCAATTTACCGACGATTTCTCCAGAGTTTCATTCGGAGGACCGGGATCCGAATGGCGACTCGCACGACCGATACCATCTTTCGAAGAAGTGAAAACATCTAATCTTCAGGTCCGTGCGGATTATACGACACAGGCTACGAGAAACCACCTCGTTAAAGCCGGTGCCCAGATGAGGTTCCTGAATATTTCGCTGGATAGGTTGACTGCAACCGAAGAAGGATTTACCATCATTCCGGCTAATCTCGACATCGTACCGTTCGCCCGGAATACCTGGGAGCGAAATCCATGGGAACTCGGGTTTTATATCCAGGATCGCATGGAATACGCCGATCTCGTGATCAACGTCGGACTCCGGTTGGACGCGTATAATCGCGATGCATCGGACCTGGCGAATTACTTCGAACCGTATGAAGTAGTGGTGGGAGACGACGGTATAACACGGTACGCTGCAATCCGCGGCGAGAATCTGCCGACCGAGTGGTATTTCTCCCCGCGCGTCGGAATCTCTCATCCGATAAGCGAACGAGCAGCAATGTATTTCTCGTTCTCACAATCCACACAACTTCAACCGTATTCGCTGCTCTATCTGAATTACGACGGAAATATGACGCCCAGCCGGTTTTTCAACCTGGCGGAAGCCGGAATGGATCCGGTGAAATCGATTAACTACGAAATAGGGATGCAGCTCGAATTGCTCGCAGGACTTGGGCTCGATATCAACGCTTACTACCGGGATATCGAAAACTACGGCACGAGCACGTTTGAGGTCACCCAGGTGGACGGTCCGCTGGTGGGTGGGTACTACATAATTACGGCGGCGCGATACGCAGATTCAAGAGGGATTGAACTCACGCTCACTCAACGGCCGAATCGCCTCACGGATTGGCTAACCGCAAGCGGAAGACTTTCCTATACCTATAGCTATATAAAGGAAGCTGTCCATGCCGGCGGGAATCAGACGGGCTTTACAGGACCGAACGATAATGAACGTTTAGATGGTTTATTGCCATTCGATGATCTGCGGCGGTATAATACCTACGAACGGAATGTAATTAGTAATAATTCCGTCCTGACCGGAGGTTACGACAGGCCTCATCGGGTTACCGTTTCCGCATTATTCGGATTCCCGTATGATTTACAGCTGTCTCTCTTCGGCAGAGCAATGAGCGGATTCTATTACCCGCTGACGCTGGAAGATCCTCGTTCGCGTGCATTGGGCACTAGTCCGTCGGCCTATCGGTTTGATATGAGACTCGATAAACTGTTCACGATCAATCCCATGCGTCTCAGAATATTTGTCGACATCACCAACTTGTTCGACAGTGAAAATATCATGACATACAACCGCACCGATGTTGCGGGCGGTCAGCGTCTCTGGGAAGAAGAGGGGGATCCTACCGGTCCGTTAGGCCGGGTTGTAACTCCCGATGGAAGTTATGTCTACGATATACCTCGTGAGATCAGAATGGGGTTACAAATAGAATTTTAATATGACGAAAGAGATTATTTCAACTCATCTGTCGGAGGAGGAACACTCAATATGAAACAACGGAATTTATACCTAACTCCCAGCAGGATTTCTCCGCTTCTCTTACTCGGATTCTTTCTGCTCTGCTGCATCGGTACCGCCGAAGCTCAGCAGAACATCGGAGATCCGGATCCCTACATTCCCGCGGAATGGGAATGGCTGAGGAAGGCCGGCGGTGTCGACGTGATTATGGGCTCGTCCGCCACCGTTCAGGGGGACGGCTATATGGTCGCGGGGCAATTATGGCAATCCATTAAACCTGCAAACAGCTTGAATGCCGGTCCGGGAGAGCTTGAAGACTTCAGAAGGTATTTCCTTAATCTCGGCGGCTCCCATATCAACAATTGGACTGAACCGGTACGGATGTGGCCGGGCGGCTGGACGCACACCATCTTCTGGAGAAGTTCAGGCCGGGCGATCGCTACGGTGTACAGCAGCGATGCTACATTCAATCCCGCTACTGTCGGTGGACAGGCAAACCGGGCTCACAATGCAGAATCCGGTGGGAACTATTCATACCTGTATTTCTCCCCGAATTTACCGGGCGCGAACGATCCTGCGAGAAATTACCGCGTCGATCCCCATTGGGAAGATCCGGTTCGGAGAGATAAAATGATCTATGAGGCGGGATTCCCTACAACCGTAGGAATCGATGTCCGTGTGAAAGCGATTCAGTACTCACGAAATTTTTCAGGTCTGAACGACTTTATCGTGTATGAAATTACATTCGAGAATACCGGTGTCGTCGATATCAACGGCGACGGTACAGTCGACCGGACGGGAAACGTTATTGAGGCTCTCGCACTTTCGATGAACGATCTTCCCGGAATTTCCGTACAGATCGCTCCGTCGGGAGGCAGGCTTGCAAACCGTTTCGGCGCATCGCGTATGATGGGCTACGTTGCCGATCCGGATCCGACCGGCGCTCCGTGGGATATGCACGTTGCATACGCGGGACCCCGGGAAGCCCTTCTCGGGCAGTGGGATGTTACCAACCCGGCCGACAGGGACTTCGGAGTCATCGATCATGCCAATCGCGGATATACCGATATCTGGGGAGGGTGGAACTTCATGGGCGTGAAGCAGGGATCCTCGGGCGACTACACCGCCCCCGATAAAGAGACGATCTTCGGATCACATCCCGTCGGAGAGGGGCCCGAACGAGGCTGGTACGGAAGCGCGACGGACGGAAACGATTTTAACTCAGGCACCATACCCTGGAAGACGTTTGCAGCCGGTACGGCAACCTGGTATGCAAATTACGGACGAAACAAGAACTATGACCTCCGTGATCTCTCCCCGAACCCGAACTATTTTGACTCCGGTACTACAGGAGATGTACTGAGTTTCGTTCCAAAAGCGAATCCTACCCGGCCGAACGGCGATCTCAAATACGCTTCGACGGACGTGAATCCTCAGGCTGCCTTCCAGCAGAAGCCGTTCGAACCCGGATGGACGACCGGATTCAACCACATCGAACCGTTCTCGGGAAGAATGGTCAGTGGTATCGGACCTTTCAGTCTCGAAGTCGGCGAATCGATGACGGTCGTATTTGTCGAATATTCCGGATTCCGGCTGACGGGCGTACAAAGAGCATTGACTGCGGCCCGTTGGTCATGGGAAAGAGATTGGAATATACAAACTGAGCTTCCCGTACCTCCTGTTCCGCATATTAAGGTTGAAGGTACGGCGAACCAATCGGCATTGATCAGATGGGATAATATCGCTGACGCCGATGCGGACGGATACAAGATCTGGCGTGCCCCTCAGTTTAAACAGATCAGATATATTGATAAGGGTATGCGCGCGCTTGCGAACTATTGGAAGCAACACTCGCTTACCGCCGACCCCGATCAATACCTCGACCCGGTCAATCCCAATTTCGGGGCATTTGAATTCGCACAACCCGAGGACAGAGGAATCTACCAACCTGGAGCGTGGGGTACCTTCGATCTGGTGAAGATAATTCCTAAAGGTGAATTGAGCCAGTATGCCTCTGCAAGCGGTGATTACGCTTATGCCTGGGAGGATGATGAATCGCTCGTCGGATTTACATATTGGTACTATGTGTCCGCGTATAAGGATGGAAATTATACCGGCCCCGGCGGCGAAACGACAAGTCACATCGAGACGAGCAATTTGAACAGGAACGGGGCTCTTGGAACATGGCAGGGCACGTATCCGTTCTCCGACACTTCTCCCGATTTCCCGCGTACTCCCGAGGGTAGGTCAAGAATCGGAGCCGGCTTCCTGGTAGCACCGCCGGTTGCCAATCCGGCCGATCTGAATTCCGGCGCAACAACGATCACCGTGTCGCCTAATCCCTACAAGATCGCCTCGTTGACCGACATTCGGGATAATCCGGTAAGTCACAATGTGGATTTCCTGAACGTGCCGGCGAACTGTACCATCACCATTCTTGATGTATCCGGCCAGGTAATTTTCCAGGAACAGATCGAGAGCGGTACTGAAGGACGATGGAGCTGGAACATGTTCTCGAAGGACGGCGTGGAGGTTGCCAGCGGTCTTTACATATATCATGTCAAATATCAAGACGGGGAGCATCTCGGACACTTCGCGATCCTTCGGTAGTACGCTACCGGTAATAATTTGATAATGATAAATCCAATCGGAGAGAAGCATGAAAAAAATAATTGTTCTCTTTACGCTCGGTCTGCTTATCCTGTCCTTCCTTTCGCCCGAGACGGCAGATGCCCAACAGCGAAAGGCCGGATTAACGGGGATGAGTTTCTTAAAGATCGGGGTAGGAGCCCGTCCCGTTGCTATGGGTTCAGCTGCAACATCAATAAGCAACGATGTGAATCAGATGTTCTGGAATCCGGCCGGAATTGCGCTGGATGAATATAAATACCAGGCAACCTTTTCATACAATCAATGGATTGCGGATATAAAGCACAATGCTGCCGGTTTTGCGTATAACATGGGAGAAATGGGGACCGTCGGTATCGGATTCGTCTCCTTCGGAATCTCGGATATCCCCGCAAACCGCCAGATCGGTTATTCCGATCCTGACCTGCAGCGCTTGATTACCGATCGAGGAACGTCCGATACGTACGATTATCTCGACGTTCTCGTTCAGTTAAGCTATGCCCGCAGTTTCTTTGACAGGCTCGCACTGGGAGTCAACGTCAAGTACATCAGTCAATCGATCGACGATCAGAGTGTCGGTCTCGTCGCCATCGATCTGGGATCGATTTATAAAATCGGTATCGGGAATTGGCAGATCGCAGCACGCATGACGAATCTCGGCAGCGACTATAAGTACTACAACATCTCGAACATGATTCCTCTCACCTTCAGCCTCGGAACGTCCGCGCAGCCGATCCAGACCGATATCGGATCGCTTACGATCGCGCTCGATGCGGTCAAGCCTCAGGACGGACCGCAGTATTACCACATCGGCGGCGAGTGGACATTCATGAATACCATCAGTTTTCGTACAGGCTGGAAGTTGAACTATTCGGGTACTGAAGCAGACCAGGTCGGAGAAAGACCGGCGGTTTCAAATACGATCGAAGGTTTATCCTTCGGCACCGGTTTGAATGTGAACGTCTCGAATATGAACCTTCAAGTGGATTACAGCATGACGCAGATGGATATTCTCGATAACGTCCATCGGATTTCCGTCAGGTTCGGAGCTCGCGAATAGTTCCGTACATCATGAAAGGGTGCCCCGGCAACGAGGCACCCTTTCGTTTTATCGACCTGCCACTAGAGAGTATTTCTCTAACCGACACACCGCCGGTTACGGAACCGGAAAACAGCATGTCTACGAACAAGAATTAAAACCGTATGAAACGCCGTATTTTTTTCTCCTCGCTGGGTGCCGCAGGGATTGGTTTGCTTTCCCTACAGAACTGGCCGGGAATGAAATCGGATCAGAGCGCTACCGCTCCGTCTTTCCCGCCGGATCCTCTAAAATATTCACCCGAAGACGAGATATTCTGGTCGATAATCCGAAAGCAATTTCCCCTTACCGGAGACCGGGCATATTTTAATACCGGTGGTCTCGGAGTATCTCCCTATGCGGTGCTCGATGCGGTACGTACGAAGACAACGGAACTCGAAAGTATCGGCGAAGTAGGCAGAACCGAAACTGTCTGGCGGGCAGTGAAAGAAAAAGTCTCGTCCCACATTAACTGCACGCCCGAAGAACTTGCGCTTACAGGATGCTGTACAGAAGGAATGAACATAGCCGCCAACGGCATCGCTTTGAAACGCGGCGACGAGGTGCTGCTCTCGACACACGAACACGTCGGAGGTGCGCTTCCGTGGCTCGGCAGGCAGAAGCGGGATGGAATTGTTGTAAAAACATTCGAGCCCGCGGTTGAGCGCACAGAAACGCTCAATCGCATCGCAGATGCGATGTCACGAAGAACCCGGGTCATCAGCCTGAGTCATATTACCTGCACCACCGGCGCCGTTTTGCCAATAAGCGATATTTGCACATTTGCGCGTGACAAAAACGTGAGAACGGTGGTCGACGGAGCGCAGGCTGCTGGACTTATCCCGGTGGATGTGCGAAACCTCGGGTGCGACTGTTATGCATCGAGCGGCCATAAATGGCTGCTCGGTCCGAAACGAACGGGTCTGTTGTATATTCGGGAAGAAATACTAGAAGAAGTCGTCCCGTATTTTATCGGCGCTTATTCGGATTCTCGTTGGGATTTTCAGGATGGGTTGGTGTA
>CAZBUK010000061.1:11041-23516 GCA_964495085.1 uncultured Ignavibacteriales bacterium | reverse complement strand
CGACGATTTCGGCTTGGTGGACCTGAATCATTCATAATTCTTTATATTTTATTTTTGGCCAGAAGTGAAATACCGGTATTATATGAAACAAAAAGGATTTTACCGGGTATTCTTGGATTTAATGCGAAAAAATCGTTAAGTTTTAATTTTCTCCAGCAACCGAACAGCAGCGAGGAAAAGCATGGTTACGAGATCGCAAAAAATTCGCCTCGGTATTTTCGTTACTGCAACGCTTACCGTATTATTACTGGTAATAGGATCCCTCTCATACAATACCCTCTTCGACAAACAGGACATTTACTACATCGGTTACGAGGATATTTCCGTAAGCGGTCTGGATGTCGGGAGCCAGGTAAAGTATCTGGGAATAAAAGTGGGGTCGGTCCGAAAGGTCGAAATCGACCCGGATAATCTGAACCGCGTCATCGTAACGGTCGCTATCGAGCCCGGCACGCCTATCAAAGAGGATGTACATGCCGAAATTGCCACAATCGGAATTACCGGTCTGAAACTCATCGAGCTGAGAGGAGGGACCATCGATTCGAAGATGCTCAGACCGGGCGAATTCATACAACCCGGGAAATCGCTAACCGAGGATATTACGGGGAAGGCGGAGATAATATTCCTGAAAATCGAGCTCGTCCTCAATAATTTAATAGCCCTTACCTCTGAAGAGAATCAAAAGAAAATAGCTTCAGTGCTCGACGAATCGGCCTCTACTGCGTCGGGTCTGAACAGTCTGATCTCGGAGAATCGCGGACAGCTCGAACGGACGCTCGCAAATATCGATTCGTTAACGACAGACCTAAGATCGACAACCTCTTCGGCACAGAGCGTCGTTGCTTCGCTCGATTCTTTTTTAGGATCGGACACCTTACGATCCACCATGGCTGAGCTGCACCAGTTGACCCGTGCGATCAACGAGGCGGATATATACAAACTCATCAGCGAGTTCAATGATCTGGTCACCTCCCTGAATTCGGTCCTGGGCCAGACTCAAACGCTGGTGGTACGGAATAGAACAAAACTCGTTGAAACCATAGAGGAAATCCACCTCACCTCGAGATATCTGCACAACGCCGCGCGAACGATAGATTCAGATCCGTCAATACTGCTCCGGGGCGTCAATCCCGGTAATCCCCCGGACAACAGGTTGGAGTGATCTATGAGAATACTTCTCTGTGCTCTTGTAATTCTCGCTTCAGGCTGCAGCAGCGAACAGCGCATCATCAAATACTACACATTCGATGGAAACCGGTTGTCGCCGCCGCCCGATACCGTTGTGTACGTACCCGAGTCGTTCCCATACGCCGCCGCCGTCGGACGCTTTACGATCGCGGGTCCGTACAACCAGAATAGAATCGCGCTCAGGACCGGAACGAATGAACTCCAGTATTATTATTATCACCACTGGGCCGATTTGCCGGCTCCCGCCGCGACTATCTCCGTCTGGCAGCAGATAAAAAGATCGGGTGTGTTCAGATCCTGTGAAATGCATCTCTACGATGTATTGCCGGATTTTGAAATCATGGGAACCATCCACCGTATCGAGCGTCTGGATTACGAAGGAAGGGGAGGAGCGCATCTGAGTATGACGATGGAGTTGTTCGATGTGCGTGCGGAACGCGTTGCGGTCACGCACTCGTTCGACGAAACCGCCGATCTCGGGACGCGGGAGGCGATGAACTCTTTTGCCCGCGAGATAAGCCGGCTGCTCCATGAGGAGACGAATCAGTTCATCCTGAAAATTAACCAGTATCTCGCTCACAGACAACCGTAGATCCGATTCATGCCATCGGAAATAATGCGTCTTCCCGCCCAACTTACGATTCAAACCGCAGCAACGGTATATGCCGATGCAGTATCCGCATTGAAGGGGCTCCCGGAAGGCGAGACGCTTGAACTCGATTTTTCGGAAGTCGTCTATTTAGACAGCGCCGGTGTTGTCACCGTAGAGAAAATACGAGAACTATGCAGGGACCGAAACATCCCGGCGGAACCGGTGAACCTCTCGGATGAAGTGTCGGCGACATACAAACTGTTTTCGATGCTCTCGCCTGAAAATGCGCGTATCCGGGATCGGGAACAATTTTTCGAGAAAATTGGATCTACCGCGTTCAAGGCATGGCTGCATCTGCGCGATTTCGTCCTGCTGCTCTCGAATATTACTTTCTGGGGAGTCGTCTCGCTCTTTAAACCCGGCATAATGCGAAAGGGCGAGGTCCTTCGCCAGAGCAATTTTATCGGCACGAATGCGATTCCGATAGTTGCAATGGTATCTTTTCTCATCGGCTTCATACTCGCGCTGCAGTCCGCAAATCAGCTTCGCCCTTTCGGTGCCGATATCTTTGTAGCGCAGCTGGTCGCCATCGCCATGATCGGGGAAATGGGACCGCTCATCACCGCAATCATGGTCGCAGGCCGATCGGGCTCTGCAATAACCGCCGAAATCGGCACAATGGTGGTAACCGAAGAGATCGATGCGCTTAAGTCCATGGGTATCGATCCGATCCCCTATCTGATCGTACCGAAGTTTTTCGCCATCTCGTTTACCATGCCGCTGCTGACGATGCTCGCAAATTTCATAGGAATTTTCGGCGGTGCGGTGATCGGCATGACCTATATGCAGATCGAACTCATCCCGTTCTATAACGAGGTGCTATATGTGCTCAGGTATAAGGAGATCGTTACATCCGTCATCAAGAGCGTCGTTTTTGCCGGCCTCATTCTGATGACGGCCGCGTATTTCGGATTGCATGTAAAGGGCGGATCGGAGGGAGTGGGCCGGTCCACGACCAGGTCGGTCGTCGTCTCGATATTCCTCGTCATACTTGCCGACAGTATTCTCGGTCTGATCTTTTATTTCGAATAGGGATTAGGAACGATGAAGGAATCGGTAATCAGCATAGAGAACCTGACGAGCGGGTACGACGATACCGCAGTGCTGAACGATTTAACGCTCGAAATCTACCGGCATGAGATTACCGTCGTTCTGGGTGTCAGCGGCTGCGGAAAAACCACCCTGTTGAAGCATCTCATAGGCCTCTTGAAACCGAATCGGGGTTCCATCAGGGTGTTCGGCGAGAATATGGTGGACATCGACGAAGTCGAGTACAATAAGCTTATGGCGAAAGTCGGGGTGCTGTTTCAAGGAGGAGCGTTGTTGAACTCGATCACGGTGGCGGAGAACGTCGCGATACCTCTCGAGCAGCATTCCGATCTTCCCTGCGCCGTTATCGATCGACTCGTCTCGCTCAAGCTTGGGATGGTCGGTCTCTCGTATGCCCGCGATCTCTTCCCGTCGCAGCTTTCCGGAGGCATGCGCAAGCGTGCCGCGCTCGCGCGTGCGATCGCTCTCGATCCAGCTCTGCTCTGCGCCGACGAGCCCACCGCTGGATTGGATCCCGTAACCGCCTCCTCGCTGGATGAACTGCTGCTCTCGATGAGGAAACAACTGGGTATGACGCTCCTGATTGTCACCCACGAGCTGGCGAGCATTCACCGGGTTGCAGACCGGATCGTCTACCTGGATAAGGGAAAAGTGCTCTTCACCGGGACCCTCGAAGAAGCCCTCGACTGCAGGATTCCGGAAGTGAACACCTTTTTTATCGACCACTAGAACCCGTGCCTACCCTTACACATCCTTGGAAAATTAACCTCGCTGCGTGGTGTGGGGGTGACGGCATTAAACGGAATTTTCGTTGCCGCCTTCCTTGAGGAGGACCGTCCGAATGTTCGCAAGCACGTTATCGAGATCAACCGGTTTCTGGATTATCCGATTCACGTTCATGCGCTCGATGGACGGCAATAGCTCCGCGGTATCGTAGCCGGTGATGATGATGGTTTTCAATGCGGGATTATCTGCCCGGATCTGTTCAAGAATTTTCAGTCCGTTGATCTTCGGCAATCCGATGTCAAGTAGCAACAATCCGATTCGACTGCGATTCCGGAAGTATTGATCCAAACCGGTTTCGCCGTCGGAAGCGGTCAGAACGGAATAGCCGATATCAGACAGCGTGTTCCTGAGGAGCCGCCTGAAAGGATCCTCGTCTTCGATAATGAGTATCGTCTCCGAACCTCTTCGTTGTCCGGGAGATACTTCGGTCTCGGGTTCCGTTTCGCCTTTTCGGTTCTTGACCAGCGGTAGATATAGTAATACGGTTGTTCCTGTACCAGGTTTGCTCTCGACGTCGATGAATCCATTATACCGTTCGATGATTCCGTAGGTGATCGTCAATCCAAGTCCCATTCCTTTTCCGATATCTTTCGTCGTAAAGAACGGTTCGAATATCCGGTCCTTTATCTCGGCAGCGATGCCGGTCCCCGAATCCGCGATCGACAAACAAACATATTCGGTATCGCTCTTTCCGTTGGATTTCATATGACGGAATGGATGGTTCGTTCCGACGACCCGGGATTGGACGGTTATCGTACCGCCGGAGGGAATCGCTTCGCAGGCGTTGATCATGACGTTTATGATCGCCTGCTGGAGGTCATTCCGGTCGGCCGCGATGAAGGGATCGGACGAATCGAGGCCGAGGTCGACCGTAATATCCTTCGGAAACATCTCGCGTGCGATCTTGGCGATCTCTTCGATCACCTCGTGCAGAGAGATGTTCTGTGGATGCGCCGAATACTTCGCGCTGAAGGTAAATAACTGTTTAACCAGCGCCGCACCCCGATCCGCAGCGCCGAGTACCAGATCGAGATTATGATGAATTTTCTCGCGGCTCGTTTTTTCCCGTTGGGACAGGGACGCATAGCCGGTGATGATTGCGAGAATATTGTTAAAATTATGAGCGATACCCTCGACGAGAATGCGCAGGCTTTCCATTTTGTGAGATTGTATCACCTGCTCTTCGAGGTGTTTCTGCTTGGTCATATCCAGCGAAACCCCTACCAGCACGGAGGGATTTCCGTCTGTATCGCGTATCGCCGTTGTCGACAGGTAGACAGGGAATTCGGTTCCGTCTTTCCTGAGCATAAGAACCTCGCCGCTCCATCCGTTTTTGATGGATTCGGTAAAGATCCGTCTGTTGATATCATCCGGATTATTCGGTGAAATAAGCGCGCTTATTTTCCGGCCCAGAATCTCCTCGGTCGGGTATCCATATGTTTGGCAGAACGCCTGGTTGACGAAGAGGAGCGTCCCGTCGAGACTGGCGATGGTGATGCTGTCGTTGACGTTCTTAATGATGTCTTCGAAGATTCGTACCTGTTCTTCGATCTGTTTTCGTTCGGTTATATCCCGGGCGGTGGCGATCACGACTTCCTGTCCGAAATACGATCCCTTCGTCAGTATGAATTCATTGATGATTATCTGGTCGTTTTTTCCTCTGCATTTCCATTCGAATATTTCCCTCGACCCGTTAAATGCGGCGCGGACGTGGCGGTACATGCGCTCCATGTCCTCGTAATTACCGGCGTTAACCAGATCGAAGGTGTTCCCGACGAAGTCGCTTTTGGAATAGCCGTACGTTTCCAGTGCACGGCTGTTAATATCGAGGAATTTCCCGTCTTTATCCTGAACGAATACGGGATCGCTCATTGAGTCGAAAAGCTGTTGGTACGTTTCCTTGCTCTGCGCGAGTTCGCGTTCGTTTTGGGATTTTTTCGTAACGTCGCGGAGAATGGCGGTCGCGAAGGATTCGCCGTCCGCTTCGAAATGCGATATCGAAACCTCCAGGGGGATTTCAGTTCCGTCGTTGCGCAGCCCGCGGACCGTACCCAGATCGCCCATATGCCTGATAGATTTTCCGGCTTTGGCGAACTGTTTGACCTGTTCGGTATGGTCCGATCTGAATCGCTCGGGTATGAGAATGTTTAAAGGTTTTCCGAGAAGCTCTTCGCTCCGGTATCCGAAAAGTACTTCCGCCGCTGGATTCAGATAAATAATGTTATGTCCAGAATCGATGGATATAATCGGGTCCATTGCAGATTGGAGTATGGTGAACAGCCACGTAGCGTTGTTCTCACCGGATTGGACATTATTTTCCGCAGCAATATTTGGACTTACAGAATTTTTTTTCAGGAATGGATTAGCGTGCTGGCGGTGTGTCGATGTGCCCGACTGTCTCCCCATTCGTGTTCTTTCCTTGCTCATAATACACCCCCCTGTTCCCGTAAAGGAAGAGAATAGGAAAAATCAAAAGAAAATGTAGCTATTTACACGTCAATAGTCAAGTAATTGAGTATTGAAGAGTTCTCGTGGAACGACGTATAGGCTTCCGAAATGTACGTTTACATTCGAATTTCGGATTTATTGGATTTTACAGATTGAACCAGTAAAGCTCGGAAGTTCATAAAAATAACTGTCCGTATCCTACTGGGTGAATGTTTTTCATGTATCGAGTGCAGGTAGTTCAATGCTTGGTCTTTTACTGCCGAAATATGCTCATATGCCTGTATTCAATTCTTCGGCCAGGTTCTTATAATGTGAAGAAGACTTCCTACTTCTGTTTGTCTATAAACTCAATATTCGTGCCATAAACACCAAAATATAAGATGATGGCAAACCAGCAGATTTTCTCCTCTTCGACCTGGTATACGATGAATAATTTGCAGAGTTCAACCATAGATTATGCAATAATTACTAAGCCGGTTGAGGTCGGGACCTGTTAGACGCCCGAAGCAGGCAGGACGTATTCTCGGTCAAATGGTGGAAATTGCAACATTTATTGATATCTTCCGTAAACATTATTCTATGGCTCACCGGGAGGCAGCCGGACGATCAATTATGCTGTGCCTGTTACGCTCTCCGCCAATTCCCATCAAAGAGATGGAATAAAATTATTTACCTGGGATCGGCTCTAATTTATTGAATATGAAAAAAGCGCTCATATCCGGCTGTCTAGCACTAGCGATAACTCATTTATCGCCGGGCATTCAATCCTATCCTACCATAGAACAGCTTCACGAGCTCTCTTCTGAAAATCCTCCGGAAGCGATTCACCTCGGCCAAGATGCATTGAAACTGCTCACGGTTGCTTCCGAAATGAACGCCGAAGCGGAAATATTGTGCGCCATAAGCTGGGCGTATGTGCATCTGAACGATCTCGATTCTGCATGGACATATGCGGAGAGGGCGTTCGAAAAGGCGTCGGCAGCGGATTATCGTTTCGGGAAAGCGCGTGCGATCCGCATTCAAGGGCGGATATATCGTAATCGGGGCCAATTTTCAGCGGCAATTGGTGTGCTGGAGCAAGGTTTAGAAACCCTAGGAAGAAGCTCCATTTCCCTCAGGGCGAGGATGCTCAATGAGATGGGAATGGTGTACCGCAGGCAAAGCAGGTATGAAGATGCCTTACAGGCGCATCAGGGAGCTCTTGAAATCGACCAACGTAATGGAGATCAGAGAGAAATTGCAAATTCGCTCTCTTTGATCGGCATCATTTACGACGTTACCGGAATATACGATGAGGCGCTGAAGCATCATCATCAGGCGCTTGAGATACGCCGGGTATCGGGAGACCGCCGCGGAGTTGCTGGGTCACTCCATAATATGGGAATCCTCCATCAGAAAATAAAAGACTATCCCGAAGCGCTCCGCCTCTATCGGCAGGCACTACGTGAATGGAGAGAATTAGGGCTTGAGCATGAAACCGCCACAACGCTCAACAGTATCGGGGCGATCCATGAGCTTCTTGGCAATTTTGGAGAGGCTGCACCATATTACAGGCAGGCCCTTGAATTCTGGGAAAGAATGGATAATTTGTACGATATTTCTATCGGCCTGAACAACGTCGCGAATATCGAATTCTACCTGGGAAATAACGAAGAGGCGCTTCGGATTCATAAACGCGCACTCCGGATACGCACCGATCTGGGAGACCGATTCGGCATGGCCGGCTCGTACGGTCAGCTTGCAAGGGTTTATTCCAGTCTTGGATGGGCGGATTCGTCTCTGATTATGGCCCGGCAGGCTCTGGAGATTGCACATGATATTCGAAACCTCGAATTGCTCGAACGTGCTTACAGGAATCTGGGCTCTTTATACGAAGTGAACGGATACCATGTCGAAGCGCTCGATGCATTTAAAAATTATATGGATATACGCGATTCTTTGTTCAATGCCGAGAGTCAAACCGTCCTGGCCGATCTAAAAGCGCAGTACCGTGCCCGGGAGCAGCAGCAGGAAATCGATCTGCTGCAGCAGTCGCGGAAGGTCCAGAAGCTATGGATAAGTTTGCTGCTCGGCGGATTTACCTTGTCGCTGGTTATTGTGGTGCTGTTGTTCAATCGGGCGAGACTCCGGAAACACGCGAATGCATCGACGCAGAAGATGCTGCAGGCTGAAGCAGAGCAGGCGCGTCTGAGGACCGAAGCCGCCGAGGTACGGGCAAAAATCCTGGAAACGGAGAACGAACGGACCATGCGGGAATTGCAATCCGCCCGGGATTTACAGCTCTCCATGCTCCCATCCGTTATTCCGGACTACCCGCTCTACGATATCGCAGCGTCGATGAATACTGCCACCGAGGTCGGGGGCGATTACTACGATTTCCACCTGAGCGACGACGGAACGCTCACGATCGCCATAGGCGACGCGACCAGCCACGGTATCCAGGCCGGCACCATTGTCACAGCCACAAAAAGTCTCTTTAATTTGCTCGCAGACGACCAGGACCTGGCCGATATTTTAACCAGATCGTCCGCATCATTGCGGAAAATGAATTTCCAGAAACTTTTTATGGCATTCGCACTTCTCCGGCTGAATCAGGATAAAGTATCGATGATCGGTGCAGGTATGCCGCCCGCGTTGGTCTACCGCGCCGCCGACAAATCAGTCGAGGAGTTTCCTCTGAGCGGGCTCCCGCTTGGCGCTTTCGGCCGGTATCCGTACAGGCTTCTCGAGACACGATTGAATACCGGAGACGTTATTCTGCTCGCAAGCGACGGATTCGCTGAACTGATGAACGATCGAGGAGAGATGATCGGTTTCGATTATCTTAATCGCGAACTGTCTGAGATCGGAGATCTGCCGCCGCGGGAAATAATCGATCGGTTTATCGGTATAGCCAATGATTGGTGTAATTGCCGTCCCTTCACTGACGATATGACATTCATCGCTGTGAAGATGCGATAGACTTACGGCGAGCCGGCGGAGTTGCTCCGAACACCGGTTCGCCCGCTATGATTCGACAAACCGCGCGCATGTCCGATGTTCAGGATGATCCGGGCACGAGCCGGACGAAACATGCATGTGGACAGGCCTGTCTTTAAACCGTCCCTCCTTGATATATTTGACTCTCCTTTGTATACTGAAAGCATATTCCTCCGGCGGCGATTTGCAAACCTTGAAACTGCTGTCACTCTCTTCAAGATCTGCACCGGCTCCGGTGTCTTCCGTTCGTTACTTGCTTCGGGGAAGAATAACCGGTAAGATAGACCCCCGATTTGTAAGTATGGGATATATCGGAACCCTGCCGTTCTCGGTCAGAAACAGAATCGATCGGGCGTATAACAGGAAAATCGCCGTTCACATTTCTCAACCTATTCAAGGAGCACTAACCCATGGAGAATTACAGGATATCGCTTTCACCGAACGAGATTCCGCAGCAATGGTATAATATCCAGCCTGATCTCGTCACACCGCTCCCGCCGCCGTTGAAACCCGACGGATCTCAGGTCGGTCCGCAGGACCTGGCGGCAATATTTCCCATGGAGCTGATTCGGCAGGAGGTGAGTCAGGAACGGTGGATCGATATCCCGGATGAGATTCTCGATATTCTGAAAATCTGGCGGCCGACTCCGCTGAGGCGGGCGATCCGTCTCGAGAGAGCGCTTGGAACTCCCGCCCGAATCTATTTTAAGGATGAGAGCGTATCGCCCCCCGGATCGCACAAACCGAACACGGCGGTAGCACAGGCATATTACAATAAAGCCGAAGGCATCACGACGCTTGCTACAGAGACGGGAGCGGGTCAGTGGGGAAGCGCGCTTGCATTCGCAACGCAGCTCCTCGGCATGAAGTGCCGTGTGTATATGGTGCGCGTATCCTACGATCAGAAGCCGTACCGGAAAATCCTGATGCAGACGTGGGGAGCAGAGTGCTACCCGTCCCCGACGGACAGGACGAATTTCGGACGTGCGATACTGAGGGAGGATCCGAAATCACGCGGCTCGCTCGGGATCGCGATCAGCGAGGCGGTAGAAGACGCCGCGACGCACGAGGACGTGAATTATTCTCTCGGCAGCGTGCTGAATCATGTCTGTCTCCATCAATCGGTGATCGGACTTGAAGTGAAGAAGCAGCTCGAGCTTGCGGGCGACCGGGCCGATGTCATCATCGGCTGTGTCGGCGGGGGGAGCAACTTCGCCGGATTGGCTTTTCCGTTCGTTAAGGATAAGATCGACGGGAAGCGGGATATGACGTTCATCGGTGCGGAGCCGACGGCCTGCCCGACCCTTACGAAGGGACCATACCGGTACGACCATGGCGACATGGCGAAAATGACGCCGCTCATGAAAATGTACACGCTGGGGCATGACTTTATCCCCGCAGGTATCCACGCGGGCGGTCTCCGCTACCATGGCGATTCGCCGCTCCTCTGTTCGCTTGTCCACGATAAGGTGATCGAAGCCCGTGCGTATAATCAGATCGAGGTGTTCGAAGCAGCGATGAAATTCGCCCGTACCGAGGGCATGGTCCCCGCCCCCGAAACCGCTCACGCGATACGGGCGGCGATACAGGAAGCGGAAAAATGCAAAGAAACCGGGGAATCAAAATGCATCGTTTTTAATTATTCCGGCCATGGGTTCTTTGATCTCGCTTCGTATCAGGAATTTCTCGAAGGGAGGCTGGAGGAATACGAATACCCGGAAGAGGAAATCCAGAAATCTATCGCGATACTACCGGCTGTCGGATAGAAAGTCTCGGAGTCCGGGTGGACCCGCAGAAAGCGCTGAAACCCGGATTCCCTTTTTCGCTCCGGCATAAGCTCCCGGGTGATTGTTGAACTTCATACCCGAATTTCCGCAGAAAGGAATATCTGAGCGTTACTGCCGGCGACGGAGATGTGTTGCATGAACTCGTTTTTCTCCGAATTACTCACCTTCCGGATACATGCGGATAAGCAATTCTATCCGGTCCGCGATCCGCACAATAGAATAATTCCGGAAGTAGTAACCCGGCAGCTTTTCTTCCGAACACAGGAGACGTAAAGATGGCATTGAAAATACCCGGCCTCCGCGGCATAGGTCCTTTCGGACTCATGAAACAGACGGTCAAGTATTATCTGGAGAACGACATGCTGACCTATGCGGCGGCGCTCGCTTTTCAGGCGTTGTTCTCGCTGGTTCCCTTTATTATCGTTCTTATCGCGCTGCTCGGCTTATTCGATCTTGAATATTATTTCGATTGGATCCGAAACCGGATCGATTATTTTCTGCCCGATCAAGCCATGAATCAGATCGATGGATTGATCGATGAAGTTGCGAGGCCCAGGGGTGACGTACTCTCGATCAGTATACTGATCGCGATCTGGACGGCGTCCGGAGCCATGCGATCCGCGATGAACGCCATGAACGTCGTCTACAAGGTCAAGGAGGGGAGGCCGTTCTATAAATTATTCCCGCTCTCGATCCTGTATACGTTCGGAGTCGCGGGAACGCTTATTGTGGCGGCGTTATTTATGGTCCTCGGGCCTCAGATCATGGAGTGGCTTGCAGGATTAATCGGAATCCGGCAGTTCATCGTCATCATCTGGCTCTGGCTGCGATGGCCGGTTGCGCTCGTGCTTCTCATGCTGGCAGTTGCATTTGTATATTATGTCGCGCCGGATGTCAAACAGAAACTACGCTTCATATCCCCCGGATCCATTCTCTCGGTCATTGTCTGGATTGCCGCATCTCAGGGATTCAGCTACTATATTCAAAACTTCGCGGATTACAGCGCGGTGTACGGGAGTATCGGTACGATTATCGTCCTGATGATGTTCTTCTTTATCTCCGCCGCAGTCCTGCTCTTCGGAGCCGAATTGAACGCCGTTGTCGAGCACTACGCGCCGGCGGGAAAGAACCTTGGCCAGAAGGATTTCGTCGGAGATGCCCCGCATAACGGTGTCCAATAAAGGCGGAACATCAGTTTACTTAGTTCTCGCTGAAGAACTAAAAGTCACCCTCGACTTTGCTGAGAATCACAAATAACAGGCAGCTTCCTTGCAGCCTCACCCCCCCCTTCCCGACAAGTCGGGAGAGACCCCGCCTTAGCTGGGCAGGTGGGAGGCAGGAGGTTAATAATATTCCAGCAATGTCATTACAATGATAGATTAAATCGTTTTAGAGCTAACTCAGGGTGATCCCGACCTGTCGGGAGGTAAGCCTGACTTCTTCAGTGAGCACCATTTAGATTTTTCGGAATTACCCGTATTATCCGTTTTATCCGTATAATCCGTTGTTCCGTTTTATCGGTATAATCCGTTGTTCCGTTTTATCGGTATAATCCGTTGTTCCGTTTTATCGGTATAATCCGTTG
>CAZBUK010000061.1:0-10941 GCA_964495085.1 uncultured Ignavibacteriales bacterium | reverse complement strand
GTTGTTCCGTTTTATCGGTATAATCCGTTGTTCCGTTTTATCGGTATAATCCGTTATTCCGTATAATCCGTTGTTCCAGCATCCTACCCGACCAAGGAACATAAAAATGCAAAATATATCATTCCGTATTTACTTCGCTGTCGCTCTGCTCCTGATTATTTCTTCGTTGCCTGCACCGGCTTTAACTCTCCAATTCGCCCATGACGATTTCACAGAACAGAACTTCCGGGACGAAACCGTATCCCCGGAATCTATCTGGGAAAGATTTCCCGGTAATCCGATATTTCCCTCCGATTCCGGTACATGGCGTGAATCGCAGACTGCCAATCCGGATCTGCTCCTGATCGACGATGTATACTTCATGTATTTTCGCGGTCAACGCGACGGGCATGACAGGATTGGCGTTGCGACAATCACGAAGGAGAAATTCGACGGCTATACATGGGATATAGTCGAGGAGCCGGTCATCGATGTCGGCGGGCCGGGATCATGGGACGAGATACATGCGCTCGATCCTGCTGCCATCCTTGTCGACGGTACGATATTTCTTTACTACACCGGGGTAAGTCCGTTGGCGGACCGGGCCATCTGTCTCGCCGTTTCCCAGGATGGTTACCGGTTCACCAAATACGCGCAAAATCCGATCGTCATCGGCGGCGCACCGGAGGTCGTCTACGATGATGGGATATTCTACCTCTACTTCTGGAAAGAAGTGCCGGGCGGGAAGGGATTTCAGATCCACTACGCCACTTCGACCGACGGCTACACATATGCCGAGCCGACCCCGTCTCTCTCGCTTGCCGTCGGTGCCGAGGGTGAATGGGACAGTTTCACCGTCGAGACGCCGCGAATCTTCTATGAGGGCGGACTCTTCTATATGATATATTGCGGGTCCGACCGGCATAAAGATTACCCGTTCCATGCAGGTCTCGCGATTTCGAAAGATCTTGTCAATTGGGAAAAGTATCCGCACAATCCGATATTCAGTCGGGGGGATGAGGGTGAATGGGATGAAGGTGCGATCTGGTTTACTACGGTCGAAAAGATCGAGGGGCTTTATTATATGTGGTATGAAGGGTACGGGGGCGGCACGGCGCGAACAGAGGCGTATGGAAGTTATCTGAAAGGGGGAAAATCGCAGGTCGGCATGGCAGTGTTGCGCGCACCGTATTTTTATATAAACCCGGATGGATATACCGGAGAATGATCCGGAAATCGCTTGTTTGTTAAATGACGTTCCGCAAGATAAAAAAAGTGTTTACCGATAAGGAGAGACGTTATGCCGATATCGTCAACGACACCGGGAATTTATAGAGAGGAGAATCCAGGCGAGATACGACTCATCACGGGAGTAGCTACGTCCATTTCCGCATTTATCGGTCGGACTATCCGGGGTCCTGTCCATGAACCGGTCTCGTTATTTTCCTATAGTGATTATCAGCGGGTATTCGGAGAGCTGGGATCGGATTATCCGTTAAGTTACTCTGTGCGTGATTTCTTCCGGAACGGCGGAACTCATGCAATTGTAGCCAGGCTCTACAAAAAAGGGAACACGGATGGTTGCGCAAAAATCGTACGCGGCGCTTTAAGGCTACAGGCACGCCATCCGGGTACATGGGGAAATCATTTAAGACTCGAGGTACAAAGAGCAATACCCGGTTATCACGCCGGTCGGAGGCGGAATAACACCTTTTCCCTGATCATCAGAGATATATCGTCCGGGGCGCAGGAGATAATCGAGCACGTCGGTTTTCTCGATAACGACCGACGAATCGACCGAGTGCTACACGCGGAATCTACGTTGATATGCGCGGATGAAGATATCGATTACAGAAGAAGGCATCTATCTGCAACCCGCGTACCAAGACCGTTTACCGGGGGAGTCGACAGTCTGCCGCTCACCGTTCTCGACTACGCGGGCTCGGTTGAGCATAATACAGGTATCTATGCTCTGGAGACGGCGAATATCTTTAATTTACTATGTATACCTCCCGACAAAAGAGAAGGCGAAACTCATCCGTCTGTATATAGACAGGCGATGGAGTACTGCGAAAAACGGAGGGCAATGCTGTTGATCGACGCGCCATCCGGATGGAAATCTGCAAGCGATATCCTCAATGACCGGAATTATCAATCGATCTCCTCGGAAACAACTGCCGGTTCCGGTCGTAACGCGGCGCTCTACTTTCCCAGAGTGAAGGCGAACGATCCGCTCCGGAATAATAAAACGGATACTTATGTTCCATCCGGATCTATTGCCGGGATGATAGCCCGCACCGATCTGCAGCGGGGTGTCTGGAAAGCCCCCGCCGGGATGGAAGCAGTCTTACACGGCGCTCAGGAGTTGAGCGTTCAGGTAAGCGATGCAGATAACAATCTGCTGAACCCGCTCGGCGTAAACTGTCTTCGCTCCTTTCAGGGCTCGGGAATTGTTGTGTGGGGATCGAGAACGTTGCGCGGAGCGGATGGACTTTCGGATGAGTATAAGTATATACCGGTACGCAGGCTTGCTTTATATATCGAAGAGAGTATACACCGTGGGACACAATGGGCTGTATTCGAGCCGAACGGGGAACCGCTCTGGTCCCGCATCAGGCAATCGGTCGGAACATTTTTACACGACTTATTTCGCGAGGGAGCGTTTCAAGGTATGACTCCGAGCCAGGCGTATTTCGTTAAATGCGGTGCAGACACCAACACCGCGGCGGATATAAACGCCGGCATGGTGAATATTCAGGTCGGATTCGCCCCCTTGAAGCCGGCGGAATTTGTTATCATCACTATCCGGCAGGCGGCGGGACAATCCTCAGCATAGGTGGTTATTACACCGAAGCGAAGGACGCTCGAGATGACCGGCGTAAAAGAACGGGGCGTCTTCTAAAGTTGGTATTGTTTTTTACACAACAGTGATAAATTAAGCTCGCTAAAATCCACGTAGTCAATAGTTTTCGCCGAAACTCACCACGATTACCGATTCCGGATAATTATACTCTTTTTCCCGTGATCACATGACTTTCGATTATCGTTCTTTTGATATTATTTTATTTTTATTATCTTGTAAATTAATAAGGCCAATATGCCCTTAATCTATAATTATCCGGTTTTTCTCGTAGCTACCGAAAAAGGCGACAGAGTATCCGATGAAGAATATTCGCATGCTTCTAATCGAGGATAATCGCCTTCTCCGCGAAGGTATTATCTCGATTATTAACGATCATGATGACCTGAAGGTTGGAACCGCACACGGAACAAATAAGACCATTCATGATAAAATTGAGAGCTACAAACCCGCTCTGATACTTCTCGACATCGGCCTTCGAAATCAAAACAGCTTATATCTGGTTAAAAGCATCAGGAAGGCGTATCCGGATATTCATATAGTGGCAATGGACCTGATTCCGACGCAGGATGATATTTATGAATTTGTGAAGACCGGAGTATCCGGATTTATCCTGAAGGAGGCAACGGTAGGCGAGTTTGTGAAGACTATTCGAACTGTTGCGAAAGGGGAAAAAGTCCTGCCGTCTCCATTAACCGATTCACTGTTTAGTCAAATCGTCGATAAGACAATAAACGGTCCGGAAGATTCACTTTCTCCCGATCTGTTAGATGCGGTACGCTTAACAAGGCGTGAATTACAGGTAATGAGATTTATTTCCGAAGGAATGACCAATAAGGAAATAGCACATAAGATTCATATCTCTACTTATACGGTAAAAAGTCACGTCCACAACGTGCTGGAAAAGCTGGCTCTTCATTCACGAGTCCAGATTGCTAAATATGCTCATACATCGAAAGCTTATAAAAAAGCGGCTGAATCCATATCGCTGCTGGATGATGAGTAGTTCTATACTGATGTATCGTATAATACCATTCGAGTATAGAAACTTCCAACTGTTATTAAAAGATCTCTATAACAACCGTTATTTAAGATCCATTCCGAAATAACTTCCCTGGTTCAGACGGCTTAATCCTTTTACCATCCCTTTGGGCGATTGAATACCGGTTCAATATAGTTCACCTTTAATAGTAGCGGTATTTTCAAAAGCCGCAATATATTGAAGCGCAAATACACTCTAAAAACAGGAGTCCAATTTGAAACGCACTATTCATTTCGTTCCATTTTTATTCACTCTGCTCACAATAGTAGTCCTCGTAACAGCCGGTTGCGGTTCGAATGGGATGCAACGAACGGAAAAAGCGACAACAACTCTACAAACTATGGACGACGACATTAAATTAGTTATCGTGCAATTAGAGGCCACAGGAGCGTCACTCACTGAGCTTACAAAGTCCGGACAATCGGACGTGAAGAAAGCATTTGAGTTATATTCGGACAACGTATCTAAAATTGAAAAACTTGAAAAGGATTTCACCAAACACGCCGAGGAAATGAAGGTACGGGGTGCGGATTACTTCGATGAATGGCAAAAGGATGGCGATAAATACGCAAACCCGAAAATACAGGCGCTCAGCGAACAACGCCGAGCGGAATTGGGCGGGATATACGGAAGGATAGCTGAAAATAGCGCTGGTATGGATGAAGCGTTCAAAGCGTATGTGTCCGACGTTAAAGAAATTCAAAAGTATCTATCAAATGACTTAACAGCAATGGGAGTCGAATCGATTACACCAATCTCCCGAAAAGCTGTTACTGATGGCAATAGACTTCAAAATGAAATAAAGAAACTTCAGATATCTGTCGAAACAGCAAGAGCTCAAATGACGCAGAGCGGCGGGTAGCGCGACCCGTTGGCGTTGGAGTGATACCAATTATCTACAATGAAACAAACAAGCAGATTAAGATTCGTATCGGCACATGATTTCTTTGTAATTACGAAACTGTTGCTCAACGATTTTACCGCCGTTAAAATTATATTTTCTATAGTTTCGATCGGGATATCTGGTGTCTATTCAATGAAAACTCTCGGTTGGGTGAAACCCTGTCGCAAATTTTGACTCTGTTTTTTATAACACATTGTCGCGAGCGACTTTAGATAAAACGCCCGCATTTTCGCTTGTGTCGATCACAGTTGGAAAAAGTCCCGGGTGTGGCCGTATGGGGGTATACAGTGCCTGTGATGACCTTGGAGTCCATCGAGACTCTGATGTCAGTCACATGGTCGCCAATACGACCGCTAATTTTATTAAGGACGATATCATGTCACAAAAATTCCTTATGATTCTCCTGCTCAGCGCATCATTATTGGTTGGCTGTGCCTCAAGAACCGGGTGGATAGCACCTCCGTATACAGATGTCGATAAAATATTAAATGTCCGGCCGGGTATGACTATATCCGAGGTAAATCTGACGCTTGGCATCGATCCATATGACATTTATTACATTTATGCTGACGGTAGTTTTATATTGGTTTATAATTATCGTTTGAAGGATCGCATGATGGATGAGTCAACTATAGATAATGTCGCTATCACAAGTGAACTGGCGCAGACAGTAGGTGAGCCTATATACCGGGATTATTCCTCACGATTATACGTGAAATTTAAAGAAAGTATAGTTCAATCACTCATAACCGATGCCGGCAAGGAAAACGCAGAGTACATACTTTTAGTTGAAAATAACGTTCAGTTACTCACCGCAAATGAACTGGACACAATTAAAGGATTCCGTCTTGGGGATAAGTACTTTATCGATACCGAACATCCGAGTGCGGCGGTCATTCAATTATGGGAGAGGGAAGAAAGTCGTAAACCAACTGAGGTGGAGGTAAAGGAAAAAAGGGTTCCAAGGGGATTGATTATCATCGGAGCAATAGCGGGAGTTGTTGGCGTCATTTACAGGGCGCTTCGATAAAAGAACCGGCGCCCTTAACTGATTCGTTCTTTTGGCAAATTATCGACCAGCCAGTCAATGGAGAAGCCGGGGCTCCATAGCAAAATCCTGAACACCTGATATGCTCACACCTCGAAAGAATTTCAGAAAGTAATCGAATCCATTTCACCGCCGGAGGAGTAATTATATTGTAACTAAATCCGAGCAATTTCCCCTCTAAATTACTTAATCCCTTTTTCATCCCTCTAGACGATTGATTACCGGTTTGATTTAGCTGTACTTTAATGTATGGTTTTGATAAAATCCTGTGCATATAAATAATAGTGCTCTATTATCATTATCTATGCACAATTTTCTTTGTAGCGAAAGGCTCGAAAATTTGAAACCTCGAAGGAGATCAATATGCCTTTACTTCAAGTCGTGATCATTCTCATTGTGGTCGGTATTCTTTTATGGCTCATAAATAGTTATATACCGATGCAGGCGATGATTAAGAAAATCCTCAACGCCGTTGTTATCATAGCGGTGGTATTGTGGCTGTTAAGTGTATTCGGATTGTTGGATTCTCTTTCCAACATTCGTATAGGCGCGTGATTTCGATGTTTCAATGAAGCGGAGAGCTATAAGTGAAGTACTTCATATCCCGCGTCTTCAGTCGTGGGCAAAAAGCATTCGCACGGGATTCTGACGAACCGATCCGCAGCGAACTCTTTAGCATCGAACGGCTCGAGCAGCATGCAGAGAGTCTTGCAAACGCTCAGCGCGTCAAAGCAAAACGTACGCCAGGGAGACCGTTGGATGCACGGCTTGAAGACAATGGCCGTGTATTGCTCCGGGCATACCGTACCACTGCCGAAGCCATCAGCAGAGATCAAATCATCACACCGACAGCGGAATGGTTAGTCGATAATTTTCATGTCGTGGATGAACAAATACGCCAAATCCAGGATGATCTCCCGCGCGGCTACTATCGCCAACTTCCAAAACTTGCCGAAGGACCTCTCGAGGGTTATCCGCGTGTGTTCGGGATTGCCTGGGCATTCGTCGCCCATACGGACAGCCGGTTTGATCTTGAAACGTTAAGACGGTTTGTGCACGCTTACCAGCGCATCCAACCGCTCACCATTGGAGAACTCTGGGCGGTGGCTATCACGCTCCGTATCGTACTCGTCGAAAATTTACGCCGCTCTGTACAACGTATAGTGACGAACCGTGCTGAGAGTCAGGAAGCCGACAGTGTGGCTGACCGTTTACTCGGAGTTGGTAATCGTGAAGCTGAACCACCGGAGGTACACCTGAGGCACTTCAATGGGAAGTATCTACCGAGAGCATTTGCAGTGCAGCTCGTCCAACGTTTACGGGATCAGGACCCGGCGGTAACACCCACGCTTCGCTGGTTGGATGACCATCTGACAGCGCAGGGAACCACATCCGAGAAGATCGTCACCGAAGAGCATCAATTTCAGGGAGCGATGAGTGTTACGGTTCGCAATATTATTACCAGTATGCGTTTTATATCATCCGTTGATTGGACAAAGTTCTTCGAGAGCGTAAGTCTCGTTGATGAAGTATTACGTGCCAATAGTAACTTTGCCGCAATGGACTTTCCGACCAGGGATAGCTACCGGCACGCAATTGAGGAACTTGCCAGAGGTTCGGCCTTTACGGAAATTGAAGTCGCGGAAAGAGCGCTTCAGATGGCACACGCTTCCGGAAACACTGAACTGAACGCTCCCGAACACGATCCCGGTTATTTTGTTCTCTGGAAAGGGCGTCCGAAATTTGAGAAAAAAATTGGGTTTCACGTTCCTCTCCTGACAAGGCTTGATCGTGCTGTTATAAGTACAGGCATCAGCGGTTACCTCGTAACGATCGCGTTTGTCAGCGGAGTTATCCTTTCCTTGTATTTACTCGGTATTTCAATAGCCGGGGTGACCGGTTCCGCCCTCTTCTTCCTTGCTCTTCTTGCTATAATACCGGTATCAGGTATGGGCGTGGCGCTTGTGAATCATTGGATTACAAATCGGTTCGGGCCGAAGGCATTGCCCGGTCTGGAGCTTCGTGACGGAGTACCGTCGAGTATGCGTACGATAGTCGTCGTACCCACGCTATTGTCGACGAGTGAGGAGATCGAAGAGCAAATCGAGAGACTTGAAGTTCACTATCTATCGAATCAGGACGGCGATCTTTACTTCGCACTTCTTTCGGATTGGAGGGACTCTACAACAGAAAAAGCGAGCGGAGATGACGAACTACTCGCCGTTGCAGTTGAGGGAATTACACGCTTGAATCAACGTTATGAACCCGCTACGGCCGGCAAACGAGTCCTTCTACTTCATCGGCGGCGGTTGTGGAACGAGAGTGAGAAAAAGTGGATGGGGTGGGAACGCAAGCGCGGCAAACTTCAAGAGCTGAACCGATTGTTGCGGGGAGCTGCCGATACAAGCTTCCTGACTTTCGATGACCATTCGACTCCTGATTTCTCTTCCGTACCCTCCGGCGTTCGTTACGTGATAACACTCGATGCAGACACACGACTTCCACGCAAAACTGTCAGCCGGCTCATAGGAAAGATGGCGCACCCGCTCAACCGTCCAAAAATAGATGTGCAAACCGGCCGTGTGATTGAGGGATATTCCGTGCTTCAGCCGCGGGTAACACCGGCATTGCCGACGGGTCGTGCAGGTTCGTTTTTTCAGCACATCTTCTCCGGACCCGGTGGGATAGACCCGTACGCTTTTGTCGTCTCCGACGTATATCAGGATCTCTTCGGAGAGGGCTCTTACTGCGGGAAAGGAATCTACGATGTGGATGTGTTTGAAGCCGCCCTCCATGGGCGTGTTCCCGAGAATACGGTCTTGAGCCACGATCTCCTTGAGGGAATTTTCGCGCGGTCCGGAACGGTCACAGATATAGAGGTCGTGGAGGAATTCCCAACGCGTTATGATGTTGCCGCAGCACGGCAACATCGTTGGGTCCGCGGTGACTGGCAATTGCTTCCATGGATTCTTTGGAACGGTAAAAACTTAAAAGAACAGAAAGGAAGAAGGAGTATCACGTTGACCGGCCGCTGGAAAATGATTGACAATTTGCGTCGGTCATTGTCGGCGCCTGCAACGTTCCTCGCATTGCTGGGTGGGTGGACACTTCCTTTTGCTGCTGCAGCATTGTGGAGTGGGTTCATGCTTGCGACAATTGCGCTTTCACCACTTATCCCTTTTTTCACGGGTATTATCCTGCGACGACGACAAATCTCGAAACGAAGTCACATACGCGCGGTCGGTAAAGATTTATATCTTGCTCTCTCACAGATTGGGTTTCACTTTACGTTCCTCGCGCATCAGACATGGTTAATGACCGACGCCATCGCACGAACACTCTTCCGACTCCTCATAAGTCATCGGCACATGCTGGAGTGGGTCACTGCCGCGCAGGCAAAATTCGGACTCCCTCTTAATATCCGAGGGTTTTACCGGCGAATGTCAGGAGGTGTAGCGCTTTCCGTTGTGGCAGGAATCATCATCGTTTTTTTGCCCATAGAGTCGTTGATGATTGCATCTCCGATAATTATGCTGTGGTTCCTTTCGCCGCTTGCAGCACAGTGGGTGAGCCGTCCGCAAGCGAACGCTGCCACGAAGGCGGTCTCCGCCGGAGATGCACAAAAATTGCGGTTGATTGCACGACGCACCTGGCGCTTTTTCGAAACCTTCGTCACCGAAAAAGAAAATAATCTTCCTCCGGACAACTTCCAGGAACAACCGGAACCGGCGATTGCTCACCGGACTTCACCGACAAATCTCGGCCTGTACCTCTTGTCGACGATCTCCGCAGGTGATTTCGGCTGGCTGGGTATGCATGCAACGTCAGAGAGACTAGATGCAACATTCACAGCAATGAACAAACTGGAGCGTTTTCGCGGCCACTTCTATAACTGGTACGATACTCGCGACCTTCGTCCGCTGAATCCGAAGTACATCTCATCTGTTGACAGTGGAAATCTTGCAGGGCATCTTCTTGCTATCGGAATCGCTTGTCGTGAGATGACTACACGCCCTCTGTTTAATTCGAACCGGTCGGAAGGAATTTCGGACACGCTGCTACTTTTGCGCGAGTCCATCCACGCACTCGTAAACCGTAGCCGAACTCAAACGGCAAGTCGAAAACGATTGGAGGAGCAACTCGACACACTTTCTTCTTCGCTTCAGGTAATTCCCATGACATCCGCGGGCATTGTTTTGAGGCTGGAAGAGCTCGTGGCACACGCCCACACTCTCGCCGACATTGTACACACATTTATCATTGAGGCAGGCGATGACGTTGATACAGAATTGGTCGCGGATGTGCTATTCTGGAGTGAAGCAGTACGAGCATCAATCAAGAGTCACGAACGCGATGTTCAGCTATTAAAGCCCTGGTTGCATCTCGCCGCTGCAATAAAGTCCGATCCGGGATTATTTTCTGAAGATATCCGGAAACTCTCCGTTGACCCAATCCCGACCCTCGCGTATATATCCGACCGATGTGATGAAGCAATTTCCATCCTGACATCGTATCGAACGGAGCTGTCCGCGAACGACGATACTAGCAGCAGTTCCCTGACGAAGGCAGATGCTTTGATAGAATCCTTTGCACGTTCAGGCCATGAAGCCCGAGCTCTTGAGCGTCGTCTTTATTCTATAAAGGTTGCATCAACGGAAATGTTTACGGCAATGGAATTCGGTTTTCTCTTAGATGAAGCACGGCAACTACTCTCGATCGGATACCGGGTTGATGATTCCAATCGTGATCCGACTTGTTACGACTTGCTTGCATCTGAAGCACGACTGGCCAGCTTCGTCGCAATTGCGAAGGGAGATGTGCCGGTGAAAAATTGGTTCCGGCTCGGGCGACCTATGACCCCGGTCAACCGCGGTTCGGCATTGATATCATGGTCGGGGTCGATGTTCGAATATCTGATGCCTTCGCTGGTAATGCGTGCACCGACTGAAAGTCTGCTCGGGCAGACAAATCGTTCTGTTGTTCACCGGCAAATTGAGTATGGCGGCGAGCTTGGCGTGCCATGGGGTATTTCGGAATCCGCATACAATGTGCGTGATCTTGAATTTATTTATCAATACTCGAATTTCGGAGTTCCGGGACTGGGTCTT
>CAZBUK010000060.1:0-23746 GCA_964495085.1 uncultured Ignavibacteriales bacterium | reverse complement strand
GGTAGAGACTTCCTGGTGTATGGGGGAGCGTGAACATTATGGAGCATTTATACATGCTGTGGTGCTCCAGAATGTCCTGGTCATGAGGAGTATGTGTAACGATTAGAAAGCGGGTCCAGTTATGAGGATTATCCTGTATATTTCTCCGCAGAATTCGTAAGCCGTACAGATCCGCTGCCTTCGCGCTTGCAATGGCAGCGAGCGTCTTATTCTGTTGTTGTGCGACAAATTGGGCTGCTTCCGCTGTGTCGGTAAATGCGACTTTCTTGATTCCGGGATTATCCGTAAAAAAACGGACGCATTGTTCGAGCGCCTTGGAATGTGAAAGAACTTCCCGGAGAAAGGGGACCGGGTCTTCCGAATCGTCTTCCGCTATACCCAACAACTGATGTTCCACCTTCTGATAGTACTCGCCGATAGCCGCTACCTCATTCCGGTAAAGGAGATCGTAATTCTCGACCACGGAACCCGCAAGGCTGTTCTCGATCGGGACAATCCCGTAGTCCGCCTCGTTCCGGTTGATGCGAAAGAAAAGATCATGAAAAGACTGGACACCGATAAAGGTGTGATTCGTCCCGAAATATCCGGCAGCAGCGAGGTGACTGAATGCTCCGGGTACTCCCTGGTAGACGATAGTATGCGGCATTATATTGTTTATTCGGAAATATTTAATTAAACTGTGTATCGCACAATATAACCATTGCATCCGTAAAAATAAAATTTCGATAAACGTTGTATGCTGCTCGGTACGCTCTCGGTAGCTCTGCTTTGCTTCGCAATAATCGCCTTTGCCGGCGGGCGCGGATCCGGCGGCCGCGAATACCGGGGATCCTTCTCAACGTCGATCCAGAAAGTCGTCGGTTACCGGTACCTTGTCAGTGTGCCGGACCGGTACGAGCCGGGCCGTACTTATCCGCTCCTGCTCTTTCTACACGGTGCAGGCGAACGCGGGGACGATATCGAAAATGTGAAAATCCATGGTCCGGTGAAGAATCTTCTGAATGAATCAGAGTTCGGATTTATCGTTCTCTCCCCTCAGGTTGAATCGAACGGGTGGTGGGACAGCGACGGGCTGATCGCACTTATCGACGAGATTATCGTCAGGTACGCCGTGGACGAGGAAAGGGTGTACGTTACCGGTCTGAGCATGGGAGGAAACGGAACATGGGAATTGATCTCGCGCTACCCTGAACGGTTCGCTGCGGCGATCCCGGTTTGCGGTTGGGGCAACAGGTTGTTGATCCATCGCGCGAAAGATGTCCCGGTTTGGGCTTTCCACGGCAGACTGGATACCGTCGTTCCGATTCTCGGCTCGGAACAGATGGCTGCGTCGCTGAGCGAAGCCGGCGGCACCGCCCGATTGACGATCTATGAAGACACCGGGCATGACTCCTGGACTGAAACCTACCGGAACAAGGATATCTATCGCTGGCTGCTTGAACATACCGTAAATAGATAGGGGCGCACATTCGCTGTTGACCTCCGTCGGACGTTTCTGAACTATTATCTTCACATCTTGTCGCAGATAAATTTTCGAGCTGCCGCAAATTCCATGCAAACCTTTTTGAACGACGGTTTCATTACAATCCGGCCTTTCGAACCCGGAGACATACCAGGCTTTTCTAAGGCAGCCCGGGAATCGGCTGACCAAGTAGGACGGTGGATGCCTTGGTGCCATAGCGGATATTCGATCCAGGAAGCGGAGACATGGTACGGGAGCTGCCGGGATGCGTGGAGTAGCGAAGCGTCATACCCCTTTCTCATCATCGACCCGCAGACCCAAGGGATTATAGGCAGCGTCGATATCAACCAGATAAACCGGATTCATCGCATCGGGAACATCGGTTACTGGGTCGCCTCCTCGTTTACGAACAAAGGTGTCGCAACCGCTGCCGTCAGATTGGTCGCGAGGTTCGGTTTTCACGAAGGCGGTCTCTCACGACTTGAGATTGTGATCATGACGGATAATATCGCCAGTCGCCGGGTTGCGGAAAAGGCCGGTGCGAAGTTCGAATGCGTTGCGCGCAACAGGCTGGAACTCCGGGGGAAGTCCTACGACGCGGCTGTCTTTTCTCTCATTCCGGCAGATCTCGGTTCTGAAACGACCAGAGCGCAGCTGCACCAATAACTTTCCGAGAAATCAGGCGGACGAATGAACAGATGAGAACACTTCAACAGAATACGAACCTCAGAAACATCGCGATCATCGCCCATGTCGATCATGGGAAAACTACGTTGGTCGACCACCTTTTTCGACAGAGCGGTATGTTTCGGGAAAATCAGAATATCGAAGAACGTGTCATGGATAACCTCGATCTCGAACGTGAGCGGGGGATCACCATAGCGGCGAAAAACTGTTCCGTGCTCTGGAACGGAGTTAAAATAAACATACTCGATACCCCCGGGCATGTCGATTTCGGAGGTGAAGTAGAGCGGGCGCTGATGATGGTGGACGGGGCGATTCTGCTCGTAGACGCGTCCGAAGGACCGCTCCCGCAGACGCGCTTTGTGCTGAAAAAAGCGCTGGAAGGGGGTAAGCGCATAATCGTCGTAATGAACAAGATCGATCGGAAAGATGCACGTCCTCATGAGGTTCTGAATGAGATATACGACCTGTTCATCGACCTAGATGCTGGGGAAGAACAGATAGAGTTTCCGGTGCTGTACGCCGTCGCACGGGAAGGAATCGCCGGACATTCGCTGACCGATCCAGGCCGCGATCTCAAACCGCTGTTTGAAACCATCCTGCAGGAGATCCCCGGTCCAACGTTCGATCCCGGCGAACCCTTCCAACTCCTGGTGGCGGATCTGGATTACTCGGAATACCTCGGCAGACTTGCGATCGGCAAGATATTCAACGGATCCGTCAGACAAAACGACGACCTCGTCTGCATCGAGGAGGATGAGCGGATAAAACCGCTGAAGGTAACCAAGCTTCAGGTCTACGAAGGTCTGAAGATCAGTGAAGTCGATCACGCGCAACCGGGCGATATAATCATCCTCGCCGGAATAGATGACGTCAAGATAGGCGATACGATCTGCACACGCGAAGCGCCCAAAATGCTCAGACGCATTGCCGTCGACGAGCCGACGATCTCCATGCTGTTCGCGATCAACACCTCACCTTATTCCGGAAGAGAAGGCAAGATCGTTCAGTCGAACAAGATCAAAGACCGTCTGTACCGGGAGACACTTCGAAACGTCGCAATAAAAATCGAGGAAACGGCCGACGGAGACAGCTTTATTGTCAAAGGGCGGGGCGAGTTTCAGATGGCGATCCTGATCGAGACGATGAGACGCGAGGGATTCGAACTGACCGTAGGCCGGCCGACGGTAATCTATAAGAAGAAAGACGGTAATGTGCTTGAGCCGATCGAACATCTGTTCGTCGATTGCGGAGATCAATTCGTAGGCATCGTCACTGAGAAGCTCTCGCGGCGGAAAGGGAGAATGATCAACCTCGTCAATCACGGTACGGGAAGAGTGCGGCTTGAATTTACCATACCGTCGCGCGGACTTATCGGCTACCGGAGTGAATTCCTGACCGATACAAAAGGGACCGGCATACTGAATTCCTATTTAAAGGGTTACGAACCGTACCGGGGAGATTTCCCCGGACGTCAAACCGGTTCGCTCGTCTCGGATCGATTGGGAGAAGCCGTTGCTTATGCGATATATAATCTCGAACCCCGGGGGAACCTATTCGTAAATCCGGGTGATCCTGTATATGAAGGGATGATTGTCGGCGAGCATAACCGCGACAACGATCTGAATGTGAATTCCTGCAAGACGAAAAAATTGACCAATATGCGCGCATCCGGAAAGGACGAAGGCATCGTCCTTACGCCGGTAATTCCCATGACCCTGGAACGCGCAATCGAGTTTATCAAAGAGGACGAACTGGTCGAGGTAACTCCGAAATCCATTCGTCTTCGTAAAACGATCCTTTCCTCATCGTTCAGGTTAACCGGCCGTGGTCAGAAATCCCCCGCCGCTGAATCGGAGGCATGAAAGGTGAAGGTAACCGATCCTGTCCCGGAGACGATCCGATCGATCGCAAACCGGTTCGAATTAGACACTGATCGATTATTATCATTTCCTGCCTCAGAGCAACTTGATCGGCTTCGGGATCTGCTCACCGTCCGTATCCAATCTATGTTGATCACCGATTTTGATTCACTCCGCGCCTTACTTTACCGTATCGATCTTCCCGAAGAAAAAGTCGCCGAACTATTTGCTGAGACCGGCCGCGAGGAGGTGGCGCATAAATTGAGCGAGATGATTATCGAGAGACAATTACATAAGGTGAGATCATGGCGGATTTACGAGTCCCATCGGGATATAACGGGTGGGAACGGCGAATCTGCCTGATCGCCGGCTGAATCCCGGGACCACGAAAAAGGCTTGATATGGATTATGTGGAACGGGAGATTTGAGAATCCCGGGAACACGGGTAACGGGCTTTCCGGAAGCCGTCCAAAATCCGTTATCTTGAAAATCAGCGGGGGAAATGGTATATTTTATGTTTGTTGTGGCGAAAAAGCCTGTCCCTGGTGAGGCAGGCTTCTTTTTTAGTAGTCTGAATCGGCGGAATGAAGAACATACGGAATTTTTGCATTATTGCCCATATCGATCACGGGAAATCCACCCTGGCTGACCGGCTGCTCGAGCGCACGGGTACCATAACCGAGCGGGAGATGATGGATCAAATCCTTGACGATAATCCGTTGGAGAGGGAGCGGGGGATCACCATCAAAATGCATGCCATTAAGATGTCCTATACTGCCCGGGACGGAGAAAAGTACACCCTCAATCTTATCGATACTCCCGGACACGTCGATTTTACCTATGAAGTTTCACGGTCATTGAATGCCTGCGAAGGAGCAATCCTCGTTGTCGATGCCTCTCAGGGGGTTGAGGCGCAGACGATCAGCAATTTCTATCTCGCCCTCGAGGCAAACCTCGAGATCATTCCCGTTATCAATAAGGTAGACCTGCCGAACGCCGAGATAGAAGCGTGCAAGCATCAACTCACCGAGTTGATGGGCTGTAGGGATGATGAGATCCTGCTCGTCAGCGCGAAATCAAATCTCGGAATCGAGGACCTTCTTGAAACGATCATCCGCCGTGTACCTCCTCCGAAAGGGGATGAGCTTGCGCCGGCACGCGCGCTGATCTTCGATTCGATATTCGATTCATACCGCGGCGCCATCGTCTATATTCGAGTCTTCGACGGAGTCTTCAGGACTAATGATGATATGTTCCTGTTCCATAATCAGAAAAAATTCACCGCGGAGGAGATCGGACTGCTCCAGCGGACGAAAAAGCCCACGGGAATTCTGAAAGCCGGCGAAGTAGGGTATTTGATACCAGGTATCAAGGATGTCCGCGAGACGAAAGTCGGTGATACGGTTACTGTTCTGAGCCATCCGGTGTCCCAGCCGCTCCCCGGATATAAAGTCGTGAAGCCTATGGTTTTCAGCGGAGTATATCCGGCGAATATGGAGGACTTCGAAGGACTCAGGGATTCGCTACAGAAACTCCAGATGAACGATGCTTCCCTCCTGTTTGAACCGGAGACGTCGACCGCTCTCGGATTCGGATTCAGGTGCGGTTTCCTGGGACTCCTCCATATGGAGATTATCCAGGAACGCCTTGAACGTGAGTACGGACAAACCATTATAACGACGGTTCCGAACGTAGAGTACAGGGTTGTACTTAAAGACGGAGACAGCGTGCTCGTCGATAACCCCGCGCAAATGCCGCCGCCCGGGGATGTCCAGCATGTAGAAGAACCCTTTATTCGTGCGGAGATTATTACTCCCACGGAATATATCGGCAACCTCATGCAGCTCTGCATGGAACGCCGCGGTGTATATAAGAACACGACCTATCTCGATCCGGCACGGGCCAACCTTCATTACGATCTTCCGCTCGCCGAGATCATTTTCGATTTTTACGACAAGCTGAAATCAGTTTCTCGCGGTTACGCATCGTTCGATTACGATTATCTCGATTACCGGCAATCGGATCTGACGAAGCTCGATATACTCCTGAACGGCGACCCTGTCGATGCGCTCTCCACGATCGTTCATCGCGACAAGGCGTATCCGTGGGGGAGGAAATTGTGCAGCAAACTCAAGGAGTTGATACCGAAACAGCAGTTCGAGGTCGTGATCCAGGCAGCGATTGGCAGCAAGATCATCTCCCGTGAGGCCGTCAAGGCGCTTCGTAAAAACGTGACGGCAAAATGTTACGGCGGCGATATTACGCGGAAACGGAAGTTGCTCGAGAAGCAGAAAGAGGGAAAGAAACGGATGAAACAGGTCGGCCGGATAGAGGTCCCGCAGGAGGCCTTTCTGGCCGTCCTCTCAATGGAACAATAACTACACCGGGAGTCGTCAAAAAAGACAATGTCAAAGCAAAAACCTACCCGCGAACGAATGCGGGATAAGACCAGGGAGAAAGATCCCGTACAGTCGCTGCTCAGATTTCTGAAGGAAGCGGGAATCATCTTCGGTATATTCATTATTCTCAACAGCTTTGTCTTCGCATCGTTTGTCGTTCCGACCGGATCGATGGAGGACACGGTTCTCGCGGGCGATTTTCTGTTCGTGAATAAATTCCTCTACGGCGGCTCGACCCCCCGCCATATTTTCTATACGAATATCCGCATTCCGTATTTCTCGGTTCCCGGTTTCCGAAAGGTGCGCCCCAACGACGTCATCGTATTTGAATTTCCGGGCATGCGGGACGAGGTCAAGCCGCGCGAATTTCACTATTACCTGAAACGTTGCGTCGCCCTCTCCGGGGATACCCTCGAGATCCGTAACCGCGTTCTTTACATAAACGGAATTGAATTTCAGCGGCCGAAATACATGCGAACCGATCCGCGGCCGCCGATGTCGGCCGGTCAAACCGATCCGCGGATATTTCCGAAGGGGATGCCGTGGAATGAGGATAATTACGGTCCTCTCTATATACCCGGAAAAGGTGATACCCTCTTTCTGGATAGCGGTTCGTTCGAGTCCTGGCGCGTCTTCATCGAGCGTGAAGGATCCTCGGCGCTCATGACGCGCGAAGGGAATATTACCATCGACGGCGTCGCGACGGATCACTTTATCGTCAGGCGAAACTACATGTTCGGACTCGGAGATAACAGGAACAACAGTCTGGACAGCAGATACTTCGGCCTGATACCGCAGGATCTGTTGATCGGAACTCCCATGATAGTCTACCTTTCGTGGGATCCTTATACTTCCATCGTAAACATCTTCGAGAAGCTGGGGTCGATCCGGTGGAACAGGTTTGGAAAAATAATCAACTGATCGGGAGGGCATGCAGTCCGAGGAACAACATACTCCGGTGCGGTCATGGCTCAGAGAATATTTCCGTGTCGTATTCCTGACGCTGGTTGTAGCGTTTCTGATTAAAATATTCATCGTCGATGCGTACCGCATCCCGACGGGATCGATGGAAAATACGCTCCTCGTCGGCGACTTCATACTGGTCAATAAATTTATCTTCGGACCGAGTACACCGAGGAATTTTCCGCTAACCGACGTGGCAATTCCATTCGTCCGCCTGCCGGGAATCCGGAAGCCGCGTCGCGGAGAGGTGGTCGTTTTCAAATTCCCGGGCGAACGGGATCAGATCGATGCGATCGAGGATCTGAATTACATCAAACGCTGCATCGGACTCCCCGGAGATACGGTGGTAATTCGCGATAAACGCGTATACATCAACGGCGAGTTGTTCCCCTCGCTCTCTACCGTCAAGAGGGGAAGCAGGCAGACAAAACCGCCGGGCAGGAACGATCTCCGCATATTCCCGAGCGGAGCGCGGTTCAATGAAGATAATTACGGACCTGTCTACGTTCCGAAGAAAGGCGATACCATCAGGGTTGATCTCGAGACTATCAAACAATGGATGGTTCTCATCCGGCGGGAAGGATCGGATGTTCGTATCGAAGCCGACGGTTCGATTTCGATTGACGGTATCGGGACGGACACGTACACGGTTCGCAGCGACTATTATTTCACCCTCGGCGACAACAGGGACAACAGTCTCGACAGCCGGTTCTGGGGATTCGTTCCGGAGGAGAATATGATCGGGCAGGCGATGCTGGTCTATTGGTCGTGGAGCTGGGAGGGAGCCGCATCGTCGGCATCATTCTTCACGAGATTTAAAAACATCAGAACCGAAAGAATCGGGACGCTGATCAGATAACCATGCGCGGCCTCTATATCCATATACCGTTCTGCGAGCATAAGTGCATCTACTGCGATTTCTACTCCATCGAGCAGACGGATGGAGTCGATTCGTTCGTCGATGCGCTGACCCGCGAGATCGAACTCGTCTCCGCTCGTCATCCGGGGCGTCTTCGCTTCTCGTCGGTATTTTTTGGCGGGGGAACGCCGTCTCTGTTGACTCCACGTCAGCTTGAACGGATTACGAATGAACTCTTCCGCCGTTTCGATGTCGATGCCGGGGCCGAGTTCACGCTTGAAGCAAATCCGGGAACGGTAACGTTCGAATCGTTGCAGGCATACCGGCAGTCCGGCGTGAACCGGATCAGCTTCGGAATCCAGTCGTTTCATGAGAAAGAACTTCGATTCCTGGAGAGAATTCATTCCGCGGAAGATTCCGTCGAAGCGGTGCGGACTGCCCGGCGAGCGGGATTCTCGAATATCAATATCGATATTATTTTTTCGGTACCGGGGCAGACCCCGGAAATGCTACGGCAGACCATCGATCGGGTTGTCGGACTGGAGCCGGAGCATATTTCTGCGTATAGTCTGACCTTCGAACCGGGAACGCCGTTGCATGGCATGCTGCAGCGACGTCAGATCAGTCCGCTGCCCGAGGAAGAGGACGCGCGGCTGTTTGAGCTGACGGTCGAAGCGCTCGCGGATGCCGGCTATGAACAGTATGAGGTTTCGAACTATGCGCGTCCCGGGAAAGAATGTCTTCACAATCGAATCTATTGGTCGCACAATGAATATCTCGGATTCGGCCCTTCCGCACATTCCTTTTACGAAGGGAAACGGTACTGGAACGTCAGGAGCGTCAGGAGGTATGCTGAGCTGATTGCGGAGGGATCGATTCCCGTGGGCGGAGCGGAACGGCTCACCGACGATCAGCTTGCAGAGGAGACGATTTTTCTCGGCCTTCGAGCACAGGGGCTCGATCTCGACCGGCTCAAATCGCTGTTTCAATACGACCTGATCGGAATCAAAACGAAAGAGCTGGAGGGATTCGTACGGGACCGTCTTGTGGAGATCGAGGGGCGGTGGCTCCGGGTAACGAAGCGGGGGCGAATCTTTACCGATCTTATCGCTCGCGATCTCATTTAATCTATGATGTATCTTTCATTAAAGAGTAAAGGGCAGTATTCACATGCGAAAGTATGAAAACGGAATCGTCGCTTCGCTCGTGCTTCTCACAGCGCTCATCACGCTCTTCTCAACCGTATCTCCATCGGTTTCATTCTGGGATCCAGGCGAAAGAATCGCAGCGTCTTATCTGGTGCAGGTCCCGCATCCCCCCGGTACGCCTCTGTTTATACTCGCAGGACGGGTCCTTTCCATGGTACCGTTCGCTTCGGACATCGCATTCCGGGTGAATACCATATCGGTACTCGCCGGTTCGTTTACCGTGCTCATTCTCTACCTCATCATCGTCAAATTGATATCCTATTTCCGCGGCAGACCTGAAACTCTTCAGGACAAGATCATCGCATACGGCAGCGGCGTTATCGGCTCGCTGTCGCTCCTCTGGAGCCAGACATTCTGGTTCAATGCAACCGAGGCGGAGACATACGCGACGAGTCTATTTCTCACGACGCTCGTCGTCTGGCTCGGATTCCGTTGGTACGACCGCGCCGACGAGAAGGGGAGTGAACGGTATCTGCTCCTCGGCGCGTACATCATCGGATTGTCGGTCGGCGTACACTTGCTGAGTCTGCTGGCGTTCTTCCCCGTCGCATTGATAATTTATTTCCGTCGATTCGAACCGAGCTGGTCCTCCGTATTCAAATTCGGACTCGGGGCGGTTGCTGCCTTCTTCGTGATTTATCCCGGCGTCGTGAAGTGGCTGGTCACTATGCTGGATGGGAATTTTATGGGTTTCCGCGACAGCACGATGATTCAACTCGTTCCTCCGGTCGCCGTTGCCGCCGCCGTCTACGGGGTATACTACTCGCATAAACACCGGCAAAAGTATCTGAATCTGGCTCTGATGTCCCTGCTGCTTATTGCGTTCGGCTTCACGACATACGCCAGCGTTATCATCCGCTCGAACGCGAATCCGCCCATGAATCAGAATCAACCCGACGACATTCGGACGCTGGTATCGTATCTGAACCGTGAGCAGTACGGAGACGTACCTCTCTTCGAACGCCGTTGGAGTCCGGACGAGGCTCATCAGATGAATTACCGGAAGTACAGCAGCGATATGGATTACCTCATCAAGTATCAGGTTTCGCACATGTATGTGAGGTACCTCGCTCATAATTTCATCGGAAAGGAAGGAGATTGGCAGGATGCAGGCGTCGACTGGAGCCGTCTCTACGGATTACCCCTGTTGCTCGGACTCATCGGTCTCTGGTATCACATGAGGCGGGATTGGAAATGGGGGACGGTTATGCTGCTCTTCTTCTTTATTTCGGGATTTGCGCTCGCGCTGTACTTCAATATGACCGAACCCCAGCCGAGGGAACGCGATTATTTCTACGCGGGTTCATTCTTTGTAATGGCCGCCTGGATAGGACTCGGGACGGCTGCACTCATCGAATACGTCTCGGAAGCCCTTAAAGAGAAAGCTTCTTTAAAACTCGGTGCAATGGCAGGAGTATTACTCCTCCTCTTTATAGCTTCTCCCGTCAATCTCCTTACCGAAAACCGGAAGGAGCGGAACCGGACGGGTCATTACATCGCCTGGGATTATGCCTACAATCTCCTTCAGAGCGTCGAGCGCGATGCAATCCTCTTTACGAACGGCGATAACGACACCTTTCCGCTCTGGTATCTGCAGGACGTCGAGGGCGTCAGGCAGGATGTCCGCGTCGCAAATCTGAGTCTGCTGAACACACACTGGTACATCAGGCAGTTGAAAAACCTCGAGCCGCATGGTGCGAAAAAAGTGCCGATCAATCTGAGCGAGGCGCAGATCGATCAGATACGTCCTGACCGATGGGAACCGAGAGATCTTGAACTTCCCGTTCCGGAGGAAGTATACGATCGTTTCGGAATAACCGATCCCGCTGTGCGGGCGGAGGGAAAAATCCGCTGGCGCATGTCGAATACGCGCGAGTTCACCGGAATACCCGTCATTCGCGTCCAGGACATTATGGTCAGGGAGATTATCATGGCAAGCAGTTGGGAGCGGCCCGTATATTTCGCCATAACTATTCCGGATAACGGTAGCAAGATAGGTCTCGATCAATATCTTCGTTTGGAAGGACTTGTACAGCGGGTCACACCGCTATCGGATCCCAGCGGAAGGAACATCGCGGCGGACATTCTGCACGCAAACCTCTTTAACGAACCGGACGTGTTCTCCCGCGAACCGCGTTACGGTTATAAATTCCGCGGCCTGAACGATCCGACCGTTCATCTCGAAGAACAGAGTAAAAGACTTACTATAAATTACAGGAATTCTTTTCTGCAACTGGCGTATTATTATCAGCAGGTGGAGCGGAATAACGACAAGGTGCTCGCGGTACTCGATCGGATGGAAGAGATCATTCCGCGGGAAAATGTCGGGATGTTCGCCGGCATGCAGTATGAGATAGCCAATTTTTACCGACGGGCCGGGAGAGAAGAACGGTTCCACGAGATAACCGATGAGCTCCTGGCTGATCTTCAGAAACAGATAGAAGACGGTCCGGCCATATCGTTAAATGCCCGGGAAAATCCGTATCTCGTTCTTATGTTTCTCTACAGCGAGCGCGGAGAATTTGCAAAGGAACGCGATCTGCTACGCCGTATGCAGGAAATCTATGGCGACCAGCCGGGAGTAGCGGAGCAAATTCAGCAGCGGATCGAACAGCTCGATGTGTTCCTGAGGATGGACGAACCGGCCGAAACCGTCGATACGTCTCAGATCACGCCCGACGGAACGGAGAATTAGAACGTGCCGCGACAATCGGCCCGAAGCGATTGGGAGTCGTATTGGGGCTCGAAGGATCGGGTAGAGGAGATCTATTCCAACGAGACGCGCATAGCGGAACATCTCCGTGCGGTCGTTTCGCCGGAGGGAAAGAGCATTCTCGAAGTAGGCTCCGGGACGGGACGCGATAGTCTTCCCCTCGCTGCCGACGGCGCCCGTGTATATCAACTCGATTATTCCTATCATGCACTCAGACTGATGGAGCAGACGTCCGGGGAGCTGCCGGTAACCCTGATCGGCGGAGATACCTTTTCGCTTCCTTTCAGAGACGATTCCTTCGATATCGTGTTCCATCAGGGACTACTAGAACATTTCCGGAGCGAGGACGCCGCAGCCATGGTGAGCGAACAGGTTCGGGTGATGAAGCCCGGCGGCTACATGCTCATCGACGTGCCGCAGCGATTCCATTTTTATACGGTGGTGAAGCATGTGCTGATCCTATTCAACGCATGGTTTGCGGGATGGGAGCGGTCATTCTCCCACGCCGAATTACGCTCCCTGATGCGATCGTACGGACTCGAACCCGTCTATTCGTACGGTGTCTGGATGAAGCCGAGTCTCGTTTACCGGATCGTGCGTGAGATATCCGGACGTATCGGAATACGGCTTCCTCTCTATCCGCCGGAGGTCCCGGGATTGCGGTCGGTCCGCCGGTTCCTGAGAAACTTTCTTATGAAATCCTCTCTCCCTCTGTACACGGGCGTCTGCATCGGCATCGTTGCCCGTAAGATTGACCCGACCGTCCTGCATCATGAGTCGCGGGGAGCGGACGTACATAAGGTGCGCGTATGAATCTTCTGAATCATAAAGCGGAATGGGATGAGCTCGGAAAGTCCGATGCGCTCTGGGCGATCCTGTCGGATCCCGAACGAAAATACGGAGGGTGGGATGAAGAAGCATTTTTTACGACCGGTGAACGTGAGATAGAATCGGTTATTGAACGCATCGTCAAGCTCGGCTTTTCCGGTCCGTACGGCAGCGCGCTGGATTTCGGCTGCGGCGTTGGCCGTCTCACACGTGCACTCGCTTCACGATTCGATACGGTGACGGGAGTCGACGTTTCAGATGCGATGATCGAGAAGGCGAAGGCAATGCATGCAACCTACCCGAACTGTACGTTCCTGGTGAATCCACAGGAGGATCTCCGGATTTTTCCCGACGGCCGGTTCAATCTGATATATTCCAATATTGTTCTTCAGCATCTTCCCTCAGTAGAGATGATCCTCAGGTACGTGCGCGAGTTTATCAGACTTCTTGCGCCGGGAGGCATCGCCGTTTTTCAATTGCCGAGCAAACTCCCGTTTCTGTTGAGACTCCAGCCCAGACGAACGCTGTTCAGACTGCTCCGGAGTTTGGGAGTGAGCGACCGAACGCTCTACTGGAGACTCGGTCTTCATCCCATCAGCATGCGGCACGTCCCGCGCGATGAGATGGTATCTTTTCTGACAACATCCGGAGGCTCTCTGATGAATGTCCAGACTGTCCGGGACGATTATTTCCCGGTAGAAAGCAGCATCTACTACGTAACGAAGAGCATGCAGTGAAGATACTGATATTCAACTGGCAGGACCGGAAGAATCCGAACGCTGGAGGGGCGGAGGTACATCTCCACGAAATATTCAGCCGGATAGCGGCGAAGGGATATTCCGTTACGCTCGTGTGTTCCGCGTTCCGCGGCGGGGCGCCTCGCGATCTTATCGACGGCGTGAAGGTCTACCGCATCGGCCACCGTCTGATCTATAATTACAGCGCGGCACTTTGGTATTTTTTCTTCGGACATCATTACGATCTGGTCGTTGACGATGTAAATAAGATACCACTTTATACTCCGGTGTATGTGAGAAAACCCCTCGTGACGATATTTCACCATCTCTTCGGCAACAGCATCTGGCTCGAAACCAATCCGGTTGCCGCATGCTATGTCGCCGCAGCCGAATGGCTCATCCCGAAAGTCTATAAGTCTGTTCCCGTCATCGCAGTATCGGAAAGTACGAAGCGGGAGCTGCAGGTGCAGGGTATCCCGGAGGAGCATATAAGGGTGATTCATAATTCCGTAGACCATACTCTGTTCAAACCCGTCCGGTTCAGATCGCGGAGACATCCGGTCGTCGGTTTTCTCGGAAGGATTAAAAGGTATAAAAGCATCGAACACCTGCTGGATGCATTCGTACGGGTTAAGCTTTCGGTGCCGGAAGCAACCCTGCTTATCGTCGGAGACGGCGATCATCTTCCCGCGTTAAAAAAATATGCGCGGAGAATGGGGATTGAGGCCTCTACGACTTTTACCGGACATGTATCGGGGGAGGAGAAGGTAGGTCTGGTCAGAAGTATGGACGTTGTCGCCAACACCTCGTCGAAGGAAGGATGGGGTCTGACGGTTATCGAAGCGAATGCATGCGGTATACCGGTTATCGGCGCCGACGTTCCCGGTCTGCGCGATTCGATCAGGCATAACGAGACGGGACTCCTTTACCCCTACGGCAACGTTGAGATGCTTTCGTCGCTTATCGAACGGCTACTCAAAGATCAGAAAGAACACGACCGCCTTGCCCGAAACGCCGTTACCTGGGCGTCGAGATTCAACTGGGATGACGCCTCCTCCTCCGTACTGGACGTCCTCGTGGAAACGAATCAGAGGTCTGCCGCCGGATAATCCGGATGGCATACCGTCCGCAAAGGCCTCCTTTCGGGTTTACCTTCAGATCGTACACACCAGGCTGCCAACCGCCGCTAACTGCAAACCAAGTGCCAGTTAACAATTTCTTAATAATGGCTTAACAATTAATTAAATAATCGTTCCTTGGATATCATCCGATAGTTGGTTAATTTGGGAACGTTGCTTTGTGAATCTTAGGTCCATTATGTCAAATTCCTCGAATATTTCGCTGTGGATTACCGATTGATCCCGGTTTACCCGCGTATTGTTTCCCTACCGGATCGGGAATATTTCGATCCGATGCTGATTTTTTTTCATTCCGGCTTCATTTATTCGTCATACAGAGTTTACAATCCGACCATATCTTTCCACCGTCTGTTCTGTCCGCATAAACGGGTATCGCAGGTCCTGTCACATCCAATTCCAAAGATCCATTACTACAAAGGAAATACCGATGAAACTTAAAATCTATATACTCACGGCATGTGTGGCGATCCTCGCGGCGCTGCTGATTGCCGGCTGCGGCAGGGGTGACCGCGGGCGAACGATCATTCAGGTAAAAGGATCGGACACTGAGGTGAATCTGGTGCAATCGCTCGCCGAGAATTTTATGAGCAAATATCCCGAAGTTTCGATCGCCGTTACCGGAGGAGGATCGGGAACAGGGATCGCGGCTATTATCAATCAACAGACCGATATAGCGAATTCCTCGAGGAGCATGCGGCCCGAGGAACTGCAGCAGGCGCGCGACCGGGGAGTTGAGCCGGTGGCGATTATCTTTGCCGTCGACGGTCTCGCGCTAATAACGAATGAAGCAATACAGATTCCAAAGTTGACGATCGGGCAGATCAGCAGTATTTACCGCGGAGAAATCGTCAACTGGAAGGACGTTGGCGGACCCGATTTGCCCATCGCGCTTTACGGCCGGCAGAGTAATTCCGGGACATTCATCTATTTCAGAGACCATGTGGTCGGAGCGGATTACTCTCCGAGAATGAGAAACATGAACGGCACAGCGCAGATCGTGGAAGGGGTTCGTCAGGACAGGGCGGGAATCGGATATGTGGGGATCGGTTATATTGTCGATCACGAGGGAAATGTAGCCCGCGGCATCAGAGTGGTCGACGTGGCGCGGGATCAGGCATCTCCGGCAGTCTCACCTCTCGATCCGGAAAATGTCCGAAGCAGTTTGTATCCGATCAGCAGACCGCTGTATCAGTATACCAATGGAATTCCAGAAGGGGATACCTATAAATTCATACTATGGGAGCTGAGTCCGGAAGGACAGGCGGTCGTCGCCCGTTCGGGCTATTATCCGATTGGCGATGATCACAGGGAGAAGAACCGTCTTCTGGGGATCGGTGAATGACGCTCCGCGAAGCAATTGATAAAGGCTTCAGGTATTACTTCATCCTCTCGGGGATCTCGGCGGTGGTCATTCTGCTGGGTATCTTTATCATGCTGTTCATGAACGGGATACGCACGTTTTCCGATGTCGCCATTACGGAATTCCTGTTTTCGATTCGATGGAACCCGTCCGCCTACGGCACGCCTTCCTACGGAATCGTCTCTCTCGTCGTGAGCACGCTCATGGTGACCGGAGGGGCGATGGTCATCGCGGTACCTCTCGGCATCGGAACCGCGGCATATATTTCCGAGATCGCCGGCCACCGGATACGCGAGATCCTGAAACCGGTCATTGAAATACTCGCGGGGATCCCTTCCGTTGTCGTCGGTTTCTTCGGTATCGTCTGGCTCGGTCCGTTGATCGCACGGATGTTCAATCTTACCTCGGGTCTGAACGCGCTGAACGGTTCTGTCCTTCTTGCGGTCATGGCGCTCCCGACAATCATCAGCGTCTCGGAGGATGCGATCCGTTCGGTGCCGAAGGATTTCAAAGAGGCGTCGTACGCCCTCGGGGTTAACCGTTGGCTGACGCTGATCAAAGTCACCCTGCCTGCCGCATTTCCTGGAATCGTTGCCGCCGTCATGCTCGGCGTCGGCAGAGCGATCGGCGAAACCATGACCGTGTTGATGGCGACCGGGAATGCGCTCGATATGCCGGGGAGTTTTTTCGAGTCGGTCAGAACTATGACCGCGAATATCGCCATCGAACTCGGCGAAGTACCGTTCGGGACGACGCATTATTTCGGCCTGTTCGCCGTCGGCATCGTGCTGTTTCTGATGAGTCTTGCGGTGAACCTGGTCGCGGAGCATTTTACGAAAAAATTCAGACATAGAACATGAATCTCAAAAAGATCGAAGAGCACCTCGGATTTTCGATTCTGGTGCTGTGCGCCCTCTTCGTCATCATCATCCTTTTCGTCATCCTCTATGATATCGGATCGCAGGGGATCGAGGCCATATCGTGGAGTTTCCTTGTCGAATCCCCTCGTAGCGGAATGTCCGAAGGGGGGATTTTTCCGGCGATTCTCGGGACCATCTTCGTTACTCTGATCACAGCGGTCTTTTCCATCCCCCTCGGCGTATCTGCGGCTATATACCTGAGCGAATACGCAAAGGAGGGGGTTCTGAACCGGATTATCCGCGCATCGATTCGAAACCTCGCCGGAGTGCCGTCGATCGTGTACGGTCTTTTCGGTGTCGCTCTCTTCGTCCGTGCTCTTCAATTCGAAACTTCGGTATTATCTGCGGGACTGACGCTCGGACTGCTTACGCTCCCATGGATCATCACGACGTCGGAGGAGGCGTTTAAAACGGTTCCGCAATCGTATCGGGACGGATCGCTTGCGCTCGGAGCAACAATGTGGCAGACCATCCGTAAGAATGTTCTACCCTATGCATTTCCGGGAATTTTGACGGGGTCCATCCTCGGAATTTCGCGTGCGGCCGGCGAGACCGCACCGATTCTCTTCACCGGAGTCGCGTTCTTTCTCCCGCACCTGCCCGGCTCCGTCTTCGATCAGTTCATGGCGCTCCCGTACCATCTCTACATTCTCTCGACGCAGCATCACGAGATCGAGCAGGTCAGGCCGCTCGCCTACGGGACGGCGCTGGTGCTCATAACTCTGGTTTTTATACTGAATTTCACGGCGATGGTCATCAGATATCGCCTGCGCATGAAATATAAAAGATAACGGCAAGGTAACGCGTGACTCCTATGAATGTAAAAATCGAAACCCGGAAGCTCAACCTGTATTATCAGGATAACCACGTGCTGCACGATATCGATATAAAGATACCGAAAACGCTTGCTACAGCTCTCATCGGTCCGTCGGGTTGCGGCAAGTCGACCCTCCTGCGCTGTTTCAACAGACTGAACGAGCTCATTATCGGCAGCCGGATCGAAGGTCATGTGCTCCTCGATGGAAAGGATATCTACGCGAACGGTATGGACGTCGTGAGCGTGCGTAGAAAAATCGGCCTCATTTTCCAGAAACCGAATCCGTTCCCCAAATCGATCTTCGAAAATATCGCTTTCGGTCTCCGCACTAATGGGATGAAAAACAGATCGCGCATAGCGGAGATTGTCGAGAAGAGTCTCATCGATACCGGACTATGGAACGAAGTAAAGGACAGATTAAAGACCTCCGCGATGGATCTATCGGGTGGCCAGCAGCAGCGACTCTGCATCGCTCGGGCCCTCGCCATCGAGCCGGAAGTCATCCTGATGGATGAGCCCACCTCGGCGCTCGATCCTGCCGCGACCTTTAAAATTGAGGAGCTTGTAGGTCAGTTAAAAAATAATTATACTATCATCATCGTTACGCATAACATGCAGCAGGCGGCACGGATTTCGGATTATACCGGTTTTCTATATCTTGGAGATTTGATCGAGTTCGGTAAAACCAGCGAGCTCTTCACCCGTCCGAAAGAAAAGCTGACCGAAAACTATATCTCAGGCAGATTCGGATAACGGATAGGAAGGCGGAAACATTTTCATGCGCGAAGTTTTTCAGGAGCATCTCAAGGGACTCGAACAGGACCTGTTTACGATGGGCGAAATGGTCTCGATCGCCATCAACCGGGCAGTGAAGGCATTGAAGGAACGGGATGTCGAGGAGGCGGGCAGGATCGAGCATGACGATAAATATATCAACGATAAGCGCTGGGAAATTGAAGAGAAGTGCATCAACCTCATCGCAACGCAGCAGCCGGTCGCTACCGACCTGCGCGAGATCATCGCCATTCTCAATATTATAACGGATTTCGAGCGGATGGGAGATTACGCTGAAGGGATCGCGAAAATCGTGCGCAGGATCGGCGATCAGGAACATGTGAAGCCGCTCATCGATATACCGCGCATGGCACAGCTTGCCGTCGAGATGATCGATAGGACTCTGAAAGCGTATGCGGAGCGCAACGATGCCGCCGCCCGTCAGATCTGCCTGCAGGACGATGAGGTCGATATGCTCTATTACCAGGTGTTCCGCGAGCTCCTGACGATCATGCTCGAGGATCCGAAAACGATATCCCGGTCAACCTACTTGATATGGGCGGCTCACAATATCGAGCGCATTGCCGACAGGACCACGAACATCTGCGAGCGGATCATCTTCCTCGTTACCGGCGAGATGACCGAAATCAAAACGGGCAACTATATCAAAGACCGGTAGCCGGTCCGGTCATTTATACATCGAATCCCACCACTCCGGCTCGTCTTTCAGCCACTTATCGAACCATGCGATAATCGTATTCCCCCATGCGATTCGTTTGCTGTAGTTCAGTATATGATGATCCTGCGCTTCGATCTCTATGTATTCTACCTCTCTCCCCAGCAGTTTCAACGCAGTATAGAGCTGTAAACTTTCTCCGGGGGGCACATTGGTATCCGATTTCCCATGCAGCAGGAGGAGGGGCGTATGGATACGATCGGCAAGGTAGATAGGACTCTGGTCGACAAAGATATCACGCCTGTTCCACGGAAAACTGTTTGCGGTGGCTATTGCGCTGTAGAGATAACCCCAGTACCCCTGTCCCCAATAACTCGCCAGCGAACTGATGCCGGCATGCGCAACTGCAGTCGCGAATATATCAGTTCTCGTCAGGAGCAGCATGGTCATAAATCCGCCGTATGAAGCGCCGATGCCGGCAACCCGGCTTCTGTCCGCATACGGATGCGCATCCAGAAACTTCTGCGTACCTTCGATGATCTCGTCCGCGACGGTGATACCCCAATTGTTCACATGGAGCGAGGAGAATTCCTGTCCGTAGCCGATCGCGCCACTGGGTTGAGGCACGTATGTTATATATCCATGTGATGCCCAGAGGTTCTTCGGATACCGGCCTTCGAACTGCCTATTGACGGGCGTCGTTCCCCCGTAGTAGTAGACGATGACCGGATATTTTTTCGACGGATCGAAATCAGGCGGATAGTATACCATGCCGTCGATCTTCGTTCCTTGCTCGCTCGTGAATGTCCAGGGCTCTACTTTCCCGGTCCGAATATTCCTATAGATATCCGCCGTCGGATCGGAGATGAGCTTTCGGGTCTTCCGGTTGAGCTCGATATAATAGAACTTCGGAGGCGTCGTTGCGGTCTCTCCGGTATAAACCGCGACCGGCCGCTTGTTCGCAAAATCGATGCTTCCGATGATCTCGACGCCGAGCTCGATCGTTTCGTATCTTTTTGTGCGGAGGTCGTACCTGTATAACCGCTGATACGATCGGTCTACTGTCGTGAGATATATTGCCTGTTCCGCTCTGCTCCAGACCGCGGTGCTGACCGAGGGATCGAAATCTCTTGTGATCGCATCGATATCCCCGGTCCGTACATCGTAGATGAATGCCTGTGCATCGTATTCATTCGGAATGCGGCCTTCTGATACGTTGATTCCGGCGGATCCGAAGAGCGACGGTCCGCCGGTAAATAGAATCTTTCCGCCGTCGGGCGACCATTGAGCCGACCCTGTCCATGGACCCGCGTGAAGCGAGTCGAGCGTCATCGCAGCAAGATTGAGAATAGAGAATTCGGTGAACGAATAGGGCCGCTCCGATGCGTCGTATTTAATGCGGGAGACCAGAAGCCGCGACCCATCGGGACTGATCGCATCCAGTCTGGCGGACGCTTCTCCCGATGTCAAGCGCTTCCGTACACCCGTCGGGACATAGACAAGATGAAGGTGCGAGGTATTCCGCCGCCATGGCCATCGATCCGTCAGCTCCCTGAACCGGCGGAGTCCCGTCTTATCCGCTTCCTCTCTCTCGGTGATGCTGTATACAATGAATGCGGAGGTTGGGGACCATTGATATCCGGCGAAATCGGCTAATTGGTCGAGCAGCGGATATTTCGTCCCATCGGTAAGACTGACAATCCAGAGCGTCGATTTAGCCGCGTTTCTCTGGACATATGAGAACGATGCACCGTCGGGTGAGAACGCAAAATTGCCAATCTGCATTCCCCCTCGGAATGTCTGAACCGGCTTTCCGTCGCTGGTCCGATAAAGTTCGATCCAACTCTCGCTTTCATCGGTCGGCGGAAGCGAACGTGAAACGCCCACCGCCGCCAGCTCTCCGTCGGGAGATATGACCACATTATCCACCTTCGGGTCGTCGAGTACATTCGTGATCTCGATATACCTGAGCGGGGAGACTGTAACACGCAGGTCTTCGGAACGGAATCCGTCGGCCGGTTTGAAAGAGACTTTCAGTTGCCATGGTGCGTTTGTCGCGGGATCGCGGAGTGTCTTGATGACGAAGCTATGATTGCCGGTACTCAGCGGTAACTCTTCAGAACTGCTCCCCGGCTTGCATGTCCCGTTGCTTTGGGCCGTGTCCGGGACAGTCTTTGTTGCAATACGTTCACCGTTGTGGTAGACTTCGAACAGGTGGCATGATTTTACTTCGATGGTGCCCTTCAACCATCTCCCGGTATTCATATAAAAAGCGGCGTATGACAATTCCGGTGTTTCCGATCCGGAACCCGATAAATGGACAACCGAGTCGACGGCATCGATCGTTTGCCATCGGAGATCAAGATCGGAAGACCATCTGAACGCGGTACCTTCCTCGGGAGTCAACTCCGAGACGCTGATATAATCGTATTGTAACAATTCCGCAAGATCGGGAGACGATGAGCCCGATGGATTACCGAATACCGGATAGGGGACCGGTACCGGTCCGGCGGTGAGCAATCTCCCGACAATGAGACCGGTGTTTTGATTCGTCTGCTGGGAGAAGGCGGGATGACAGATAACGGCGATCAGGAGAAATGTCTGAAAAAATAGTTTTTTCATATGCAGCATCCGTAGAATTGTGAGTGCGGACAGAAATATCGACGGGTAGATTTTAAGTATGAGAAATATAAGAAATTCACAATAAAAATGTGTATTTTCCCGGTGGTCGGATTGTCCGGAATCTATCGAAGCCAAGTACCGATGCTTTGTCCCGGAGCGTTGACTGCATGCACCAAAATGGGAAATAACAATATTCAGGAAGCGATTATATTGAACCGAGTATGTATGCTGCTGTTCATCATACTCATAACCGGATGTCGAACCGAACCTGAGAATATCCCTGGGCTCGATCGGGAGCTCAGAATCGGCCTGGATCTCGACAGCCTTTTTACCGGATACTCCGGGAGTTTCCTGCTGAAGAAAATCGATTCTGATAAGGTATATGTATATAAAGATAGTTTGAACTGGATACGTTCGGGTCCCGCCTCAACCTTCAAGATACCCCACGCGCTGATAGCGCTGCAGACAGGCGTCATTACTCCGACTGCGAGCACAAAGAATTGGGACGGAAATCCAAAGCCCATCACGAGCTGGGAAGCGGATCACTCGCTGCACTCTGCACTAAAAAATTCGGTTGTATGGTATTTCCAGGAGACGGCGCGGGATATCGGTAAAAGCAGGATGACCTGGTATCTGGATCTGCTCGATTACGGAAATCGTCAGATCGGCGCTCACATCGACAAGTTCTGGCTGAACGGCACTCTCCTGATCAGTCCGAATGAGCAGTTGAATTTTCTTGAAAGATTCTACCGGCACGAATTCGCGTTTGAAGAGTCGTATTACGATCTTGTCAGGGAATGTATCGTATACGAATCCAATGCCGGTTGGACCTTCTCCGGAAAGACAGGAACGGTGCGGGATCCGAGATACGGCTGGTTTATCGGCATGCTCGAGAAGGAAAATTCTGCATACCTGTTCGTAATCCGAATTCATGGCAAGGACGATACTACCGGCAGGCGGGCGATGGAAATTACCCGCTCGATACTTGAAAGCATGCATTTGATCGACGGATGAACATACAACACTTCAGAGATTTCTGTCTCTCTCTCCCCGGCACGGATGAATCTTTTCCGTTCGACGGGTCCACGCTCGTCTTCAAAGTGAAGGGGAAGATCTACGCACTTACCGACGTGGATCTCTTCGCAAGCGTCAATTTGAAATGTGAACCCGGGAAAGCGATGGAGCTCCGGGACCGATACCCAGCGGTCAGGCCGGGATATCATATGAACAAGAAACACTGGAATACCATCCTCATAGACGGTACCATACCGGACAAACTGATATATGAATGGACCCGCGAATCGTATATGCTGGTCGCAGAAAATCTGACTCTGGTTAAACGGCGCGAGCTTGCTGCGTTGGCGGGAAAAGGGAAGACCGGGAATTTTCCGTCTTAAGGGGAGGATTCAAGTGCCTCCTGGTTGTTTGTTCGAAACTTTCCGCCAAGGAATTTCGCAACGCTTTGGCAGATGTCAATTGTTGACGGAGTGGATTGGTCAGGAAAATCATGGAGTTATAATCATTCTTAAAATCCGTAATCTACCGAACCGTTCATCCTGAGTACTCATATGAAATCATTGGTGGCCAAAATAATTATTGACGAAGTGAACCTAGTGGAATATTGCATTGGAATAGGTATAACTTTATGATACACAACTATGGGTCCACTATGATTTATTACTTCAGAAGCTTATGAAATTAGAATAATGGCATGAATATATTC
>CAZBUK010000059.1:0-23787 GCA_964495085.1 uncultured Ignavibacteriales bacterium | reverse complement strand
CTTGGTGGACCTGAATCATTCAAAATTCTTTATATTTTATTTTGGACAGATGTGACAAATATAGATAAAATCCGATAAAAAAGGCAGCGGGTTTTTCAGCATGATAGCTTAGAACAAAACGGACATATTGAACACGTGAATGTTGCGCAGTCTTCCGAAGTCGCGAAATGCATAGTCGACTTTCGCTTTGAGATTCCTCCCGAACAGATCAGATTGGACACCCACTCCGAAAGAACTGCCTCCCTCACCTTCGTCGAGAAACAGCGCATTGAATCCGCCGCGGATGTAGAAGGTACCCAGAAAGCCGTATTCGCCCCCCACGTTCAGACTTTGATAATCGTTGCTCGGGTGAAGTGCGTCGACCGCAACCGTCAGCACATGCATCTCCGTTTGGAAAACCTCCGTCGCGATACCAAACTGAAAATTAAGCGGCAGCGGCCACGAGTCGAGTTCGATGAGGTGGGGGATCCGTTCGTTGCTTCCCATTTTATCCGGATCAAGACGGTAGTAGTATCTGACATTCCTTCCGGACAATTGCATATCCGTTCCGAAGTTCGTAAGAGATGCGCCGATCCGCAACCCGTTCAGGAAGTCTGTAGTGAAGAGCGTTCCGAAATCGATGGCGAACCCTTGAGAGGACATGTCCCAGATCCGTTCCGAAATATACTTCGCCGAGAATCCGATGGAGAAATTATCGGTGAGATTCCTCGCGTAGTGCAAACCGATGGCGATGCTTCCGGCGCCGAACAGTTCCCCCGTCCCCTCAGGGCGCTCGACGGTCGTCACGGGCATGTCGTCCATCGAGAGGGATGAAAAGCTCAGTCCGATTGAACCAAAGCCGCCGAGCGGAATACCGACCGCTCCGTAGTCGAAGTCGATATCTCCGATCCACTGCATGTGGCTGAAGACCACCTCGCGCATTCCCCCTCGCGCCAAGCCGGCGGGATTCCAGTATAGACTGGTAATATCGTTTGCAGTGCCGACGAAGGCTCCGCCCATACCGATCGCGCGGGCGCCGACGGGAATTTGCAGGAAGGCCGCAGCGGATGAACCCGACTTGGAGACATCCCTTCCTGCGCCCTGTGCGTTTACGAACGCCGGTAAAAGCGAACATACGATAATCGAAATGAACACACTTTTCACAATGGTATTCCTCCTCCGGCGTCTCATTTGATAACCGCAAGCCGGCCTATTTTTTCTCCAATGCCCGGCGCATCGACGTGGTAAATATAGACTCCATAAGCGATATCCATGCCGTCTTTCGACAGGAGATTCCATGAAATTTGCCCGTCGTCGATCGCGGAGTCGTGATCGAGCGTTTGCACATGATGACCGCTCACGCTGTATATTCGTATCGTACATCGGCGCGGAAGGTTAATGAAATAAATTTTCCTCTCGCCTCTGCCCGTCCTGAACCTGAGCACTTCCTCCCAGGACGCCGCACCGAGGTAAGGATTCGGTACCACCGATATTTTGTCCAGATCCGATTTTGCCTGCAATCGGTCCTCCGCGGGCGCTTTCAGATAGAACTGGAAAATATCGCCCGTCCGGAAGGGTTTCGTCGTAGAGATGCTGAATACATCACCGGGTGCGGGAAGAATCGGTTCGCCGCCGTTGACTGCAGCAGAATCCATCTTCAACCGCCAAGCCGTTCGATATCTCCCCGAAGCGGGCGGAGCGCCGAGGCTGTCTCCATAGACGATCACAAGACTATCGCCCGGGGTGAACTCAGGAGGATTCGCACCGAAGAAAAAGAAGTCCACCTTTTTATCCTCTGTCACATTCCACACGGTAAACTTCACCGGCGTTGCGGGGGGCAGGAACGGAAACGCGAACGCACGAAGAGACGTATCTACGATTTCATCGTAAAATCTAAGCTCGAAATCTGCCGGGTATCTGACATTCAGCGCGGTATACCGCGGAGAGAGATTCACGTCCATTGCGACATTGCTGTTCCCCGCCGTCCAGCCGGTTTTCGACTGATCGATAACGACCGCCGGTTCGTTATAAATATACCCGATCAAGCCGTCGACGATCGGAGTCTCTTCCCCATCCGTAACGACCGGACGATCTTCGACCAGGATCGTATCCTTGGTTATGTCGTAAAAAGAATACAACACGTCCGGATTGTTCTGAAACGCCGAGTGGTTCTTAAACGTCACCCGATACGCGTTGCCCTCGATGATCTCGTTCGGGTTGAGTATGGTAATCTCGATCCGTCCGGTCCCCGGTCCGTCGTGAAGTATGCCGCCGTCAAGCTGGGGGGGAGTATACCCGGCCGCGGGGGGACGCGGAATCACAACCGCCGTGTTTATGTCGGTCCGCACGTTCCCGCTGACGTCGACGTCGATAATGGCGGTACATTCGGATGGAGGAATCCCTTCCATCTCGCCGGTACGCGTCATAGTGATAAACCCGTAATCGTACGACACAACCGCGTAATAGTATTTCTGACCGTTTTGTACATCCGTATCCACGAAGGTGTGTTGCAGTCCCGTATCTTCTCCGAGGTTGTATTTCACTCCCTGGATGTCGATAGGGTGCAGTCCGTGAATTCCGTTCTTCAAATCGAATTGTGCGATCGGTTGGCGGTAGATCGGCGCACCGTACGCATCAGTGATGACCATGTTTTCGAGGAAACTCGGTTCGGTACTCCGGTAAACTTTATAGCCCTCGAAATCGTGTACCTGGAGGAACCGGTCGAACGAGGCTTCGGCGACCTCATCCCAATACAGCGTCACCTTCCCGTCCCCCGGGACCGCGGTTATCGTTGGCTTATCCGGAGGTTCGGCGAAGCGATACCCCGCGTTATATATCTGGCGAATGGTCCTCGTACGGCGGAAGAGATCTTCCCGGTTCATCCCGAATAGGAGCGCCATGGAAAAACGCTCGGTATGCAGCGAGGGCATCGGGAAGAGGGTTCCTCCGAGATTGCCCTCTCCTCTGGCGCCCGCAGAAAAATACATGCCTAAATTCACATCGACGAGCTGTTCGATCGGCCTTTCCCAATCGATCGGATTCGATAGAACGTTCCAGTTCTGGTCGTCGTTGATGAGCTCATAAAAATGAACCGGGAAGATCGCAAAACCGGTAAGTCCTATCTGGTTCGATTCAAAGGGATCGAGAATACCGAAATTCGGTTCACCCTGGTCGGGACGGCCGTTTCCCTGAGTTCCGTCCGGGGTCGGACCCACATAGCCTTCGTCGAACGGGCTGAGCCCATCGCTGCCGACATCGTCGTTAAGCGGTTCGCCGTTGTCCCAGATTCCGTTTCCGTTCAGATCGGTAAAACCCCGCCAGTTTGCATTCTCGTCGCCCGTCCACCAATACTCCTGCTGTACCGCGGCAATTTCGTCGTAGCTCTCTTTATTATAAAATCTGAAGAACCGCTCCATATCGTAGTTCGCTTCCATGTAGGCGATGATATTTTCTCTGCCTTCGATGAGCATGCCCGCATCGTTGTATCGCGATTCGTCGACGATGCCGTCCCAATCGTTATCCAGTCCGTTCAACAGGCCCGGACTTTCGAGAAATGAATATCCGGCCACGCCCACCGGACCCCAGGGGACTCCTCCCTGTAATCCGCGTCCGTCGAGATCCCATGCGTACGCGATATCGAGCTCTTTATCCCATGCCCCTGCATCGTCGTGAGAATCTTCCGTCCCGCCGATTCCCCAATCGACATACTGTGCGAACAACGCCTCCTCATAATCGGTTTTTCCGACGTTGGTGATCTCATACAGCCAGAAGATGACGTCCTGGGCAAGCACGTTATTCCACTGGAGGCCGCGTACCGCTACCTGCATCCCGAGTCCGCCGCGTTCGGGATCGTCGGGATCGGGAAGATAGTTGTACTGTTTATCCTGGGAATCGTCGATCCGAAAATAGGTCTCCAGTTGCGCGTTGAAGATACCGCGTCCGAAGTAACCGTTCCAGAGTCCGTCCCAATCCGCCGAACGGTCGGGCCAGGTGGACGGCCATGTGCGCGGATTATTACTCAGCGCAGGCTCAAGCTGGTTCTGATTGGCGTAACCCGGTAGAGGAGCCCATCCCCAGGGAATACCCGTGACCGGATCTTTCCGGATGAATTCCCGGTAATTGGTCTGAAGGGGAAAAATGTCCCTCCCTTCCTGGTTGTGCGGGTGCTCCCGGGGAACTTTCGCCTGGACGATAACGGCAACACCGTCGATGTATTGCTGTCCGGTTCCTTTGGGCCATTCGCCCGAAGGACTGTCCGGCCAGAGCGCGATTTCGCCGTGGTTCAGAAAAAGGGTCCGGACGAGATTACCGTCCATAATTCCTTTTTTGGTGTATATGATGTTCCCCTTGTTCGGGTCGATATACCGGTCGGGAATCAGACGATCGGGAATTTGAGCATCGAGAAATCCCGCTGAGAGGAGAAGGAATGGAACCGTTATCACCGGAAGTGAGATGAGTTTTCGAAACTGCCGTAAAGCTCGCATAGTACATGCTCACCAGATAGTTAGAAGCTCAATGAGAAGCCTGCGATGATCTGTCGCGGCGCGGAATAATAGTCGGGGCGCGTGTAATACTCGGCGACGGTATTGATCCCTCGCGGCGGCGACGAGTACTGCTGCTCGATGCTGTAATTCGCGCGTCCGCTGTCGCTGTAAATCTGCAATTCGTTCCTTCGGTCGAACAGATTGTAGATCTTCACGAATAAGCCGACCGGAATTCCTGCGATATCGAAGCTCTTCGTGAAATACAGATCGACATTGAAGATCCAGGGGCGGGTTTCGCTGTTCATGTTGCTCAGACGCGAACCGAACAGCGAGGGCGTATAGGGGAGCCCGCTGTATAACGAACCGAGGACGGTAACGCTGAGATTGCGGGGATCGCCGGCTGTTCCGGAGAAATTGATCGAGTGGCGCCGGTCCCAGTCGAGCGGAACCAGCTGCTTCTGACTCTCCCTCGGCGGATCGGTTATATTATCCAGGAAGACGTCGTTCGGATCCGATGCGTTGCCGCGGGCGATCTGAAACGTATAATCGATCGTCGCGGAATATCCGTACGAGTGTCTCTTTTTGAACGAGACGATTATCCCCCGCGTATTGCCGTAATCCCGGTTGACATACTGGGAATATTTATTCCCGTTGCCGATATCGAAAATTTCCGTTCCAATCAGATTCCGCATGTCTTTATAGTAACCGCTTACATAGAGACCGATATCGTTCGTCAATTGCTGTTGCAAACCTATTTCATACTGGACCGTTCGCTGCGACTTCAAGCCCGGATTCCCGACCTGGAACGCATCGGTGGCGTTCAGATTGTACTCGGGATTCAGGTACATCAGGTCGAAAAGCGGAATCTGGAAAAAATGTCCGTACGCGACATACATCACTCCCCGGTCGCTGATCGGATATGCAATGCCGAACCGCGGACTGAACTGATATTCCGGTTCTGCTGGTCCCGTAATTTTATCCCTTCCAAGACGAAGCTGCTCGCTCAATACATCGGCATTCGGATGAAAATAGTCGAACCGCAGTCCGATATTGACTATAACCTCATCGTACTCCATTTTATCCTGAATAAACGCCGATATCTCACGCGGCCGGAGAATCGTATCTGCAAAATGCGAGCGTCCGAAGTAGACGGGTTCCGGCTGGAAACGCGTGGACTCGTCGTTGCGGATTCCGAAGTTGTTCAGCCATATCCGGTGGTTTCGTAATTCGAAACCGCTCCTGATCTGATGGTGCTGTGTGATCTGGCTTGTGAATTCCGTCTTCAGGGTGAGGTACCGGGTCTCGCGGTTCGAGTGCAGATCTTCGGCGCCGCCCGTGTAAAAAGCGGGCCCGCTCGTTGCAAGTTTTTTCCTGTAATCGGGGAATCGCGGATCGCGCGGATCCTCGTAGATGTACGAGTTTTCCCGGTTGCTGAACCATGCCGCCCGTATAACCGAGTATGTCGACGGACTGAAGACAAGCGTGTAGCTGAGATTAACCAGGTTGCTCCGGTTGAAATTATTATACGATCCGTCGGGATTGTATTTATACCGGTGATCGTAGTTCTTGTAGTCGCGTCTCTGGTGAACGTATTGAACGTCCACCTTGTTCGAGCCGAAGAGCCTGGCGGTAAGTTTCGACATGACGGATGCGCGCTCTTCGGAGTTCATCGACACGTATGAACCGTCGCCCGAGGACTCAACGTACCAGTCCGCCGGATTGTTTGCGCTGAAGTTCGATGAATCGGTGGGAGAAAAGATGCGTCTTCCGTAGAGGTGGCCGTCAGTCGAATACGCGCGTCCGGTAACGATGAAGTACACGTCCGGTACCAGTTTCACCGGGCCGCTGAGACTCGCCTGTGCATCGTAAGTCCGAGACGGATCGAGTTTACCGAGGTGCATAAAGAGCCCGTCGTTGCGCGTGATATAATCGCCGGAATAAAAGGAGAATTCCCCTTCGAGACTCCTGCCTCCGTCGCGCGTCACCTGATTCACGACGCCCGACATCGCCTGTCCGTACTCCGCGTTGAACGTACCGCTTATGACTTCAAGCTCCTGGATCGCATTCGTTTCCAGCATCATTCCCGCTCCCCCCGTATACACGTCTGTAACGGGAATGCCGTCGATCATATAGAGCACCTCGCCGATACGGCCGCCCCGGAAATGTCCGTCGACCACTCCCGCCTGTAAATTTACAAGCGATTGAACGTCCTCGACCGGCAGGACGCGGATTTCATCGGAGTTGATGCGTGTGGAAGTTGCAGTTATGTCGCGCTGGATTAGCGGGCGTTCGGCAACGATCACCACCTCCTCGCCGAGTTCTATCGCGGCTTCGGAGAGTTCGAAATTGATCTCGGTCGTCAGGCCGATCGACACCCTCGCTTCGACAACGCTGACGGGGGTATAGCCGATCATCGATGCGCGGAGCGTATAGATCCCCGGCGGAACGTTCAGGATATCATAATGTCCGTTCAGGTTCGTCGCGGCTCCGAGCACAGTCCCTTCGATGATGACATTGGCACCGATGAGTGGTTCCTTCGTCGAGGCATCGTGGATCTTCCCTGAAATTTTCCCCGCCGTCTGTGCGGACAATTGTGCCGAAAGCAGAATGAGGACTGCCGGAGCGGCGATCCACCGGATCAGATGCAGAATTTGTGGGGACATAGTAGACACCGCTGAATTGGGAGTTGAGGCATACCGATCAAACCGGGTAGTACAAGAGAAATACCGGAGCGGCCGGACCGGGGGACGTTACCGCGGCCGCTCCGATATTTATACAGATGATTTCCGGGAGTTACCGCCCCGGAAGTACTGTGCGTCTTAGGTCATATGATACTTATCTACTATTCGGACATTTGGTGCTCATCTGATCAACACCATTTTTTTCGTCAACGTTGCCGACCCTATCTGGAGGCGATAGATGTACACGCCGCTTGCGACCGAGGCTCCGGTTTCATCCGTAGCATTCCAGACAGCGGTATGCGAACCCGTTCCCCGTACCTCGTTGACAAGGGTTCTCACTTTCTGGCCGAGGAGGTTGTAGATCTCCAGTCGCACCTTGCCTTCAGTCGGTACGAAGTATTCGATATTCGTGACGGGATTGAACGGATTCGGATAATTCTGTTCGAGCCTGTATGCCGCCGCTATCCCGTCTCCGTTCGGAGGATCCGTCCCGCGAGGAACCGAGACTTCGATATCAGTAATCTCGTAAATGGAGAAGTCGTCATAGTAGGCTGTGCCGGTCCATACATGCCAGGAACGAGGACGTATAGAGACTGCCCGCACCTCGTTATTCGGCACGGTCATGATTGCGCTATATTTAGTCCAACCCTGCTCTGGCTGCGTACTATAGAACCTGTAATCTTCTCCTGAGATCTCGTTCCATCCTCCTCCGTCCTCGAACATTTGTGAGTGCCATGTCCAGGTTAGACCGATCGAGTATGAGGAGTTAAAGATGGAATCCGGGATAACATCCTGAGTGCGTACCCAGGTCGTGATCACGTACTGTTTTCCTTCGCTTCCTTCCGGAATAGGAACGGTTTCACTTATCCAAACCAGCTCGCCAAGTTCCCGGCCGACCGGTGCATTAATTTTCATCGAATAGTCACCCGTCCGGGCTTCTTCCGTCGTCACGCCTGAGCCGGGGAAGAATGTCATGCCGTCGTTGCCGCCGCCGGGAGCAATCCAGTATTGCCAGCCTTCATCCGCATCGACAAATCCATTCCAATTCTGACCCGCCCAGCCGTCCCGACCAACGAAGATGAACGTATCGAACCATACGGTACCCGTGGCGTCCGGTCCTGCTTCGGCCGAGATGAGAAGTTTACTTGCCGCTTCGGGCAGGTTGAGCTCGCCGACACTGTTCGTATCGGCATACCAATCACGCGTACCTGTACTTTGATCGATATCGAGTACGTACGGTACACCGCCGATTAACTCATCCATATCGTCATAGAACCAAAATTTCAACTGCCATTTTTCATTGTCATTCTGCGGATCGGTATTCACATTCTCCGTCTTTACATACGCGCCGACTTTGATATCGACGCCGGAACCGATTTCCGTCACCCAGTATCGAACGTGGTTATCGGATACCCAACGCGACGACTCTCCGGTTCCCGTTTTTGCGATCTTCAGAGCATTCGATCCATACTGTCCTTCGCCTTCCGCCCAGGTGAGTACCGCATCGCTGCCCTGTTCTGCCTGCCATCGTGACGGCATGCCGCTCTCGAATGAACCGAATTCTTCCACGAGATTTACATCTCCGAGCGGAGACAGAGAGAAGTCGTCGAAATAAACCGTACCGGTAAATACATGCCATGCACGGGCACGGACCGAGATCGCCTGGACATCGTTATTCGGAATCGAGAACGCAACCTGATATCGGGTCCATCCCTGTTCGGACTGAGTCAATACAAATCGATAATCCTCACCTAGTATTTCGTTCCAACCTCCGCCGTCCTCAAACATCTGCGAATGATAGGTCCAGGTAAATCCTATCCCATACGATGAATTAAAAACAGAATCGGGAAGAATGTCCTGCGTACGGACCCAGGCACTAAGCACGTACATCTTTCCTTCACTCCCTGCCGGGATCGGCACCGTCTCGCTGATCCACACCAACTCACCCGATTCCCGTCCCACGGGAGCATGTATTTTCAGCGAGTAATCTCCCGTACGCGCATCCTCATCGGTAACACCGGAACCGGGAAAGAATGACATGCCGTCATTACCGCCGCCCGGTGCTATCCAGTACTGCCATCCTTCATCGGCATCAACGAAGCCGTTCCAGTTCTGACCTGCCCAGCCGTCTCTGCCGACGAAGATGAACGTATCGAACCAAACGGTTCCCGTTGCGTTCGGCCCTGCTTCGGCGGAGATCAACAACTTCGTCGCTGCGACGGGTAAATTCAGCTCTCCTACGTCGTTGGTATCCGCATACCAGTCCGTGGATGCGTTCGATTGATCTATATCGAGCACGTAAGGTACACCCCCGATAAGCTCATCGGAATCGTCATAAAACCAGTATTTCACCTGCCACTTGGAATCGTCGTCTGCCGGGTTCGTATTTACCCCTTCGGTTTTTATCCAGGCGCCAACCTTGATGTCGACTCCCGCGCTGATCTCGGTTACCCAATAACGAACATTATTCCGGGATATCCAGCGTGACATTTCACCAGTCCCCGATTTTTCAATTTTCAGCGATCGGGTTCCCGAGTGAACCTGGTCGGTTGCCCAGGCCAGGACCGCCCCGCCGCCCTGCTCGGCAGTCCAGAGAGACGGAACGCCGCTCTCGAAGGAACCGTTGGGCAGCAGATTATTGGTCTGGGCGGATAGTAGACCCGCCAGCAGCAGCAGCAAGATCCCCTGCCAAAGTACAAATCGTCTCCATTGCATTGCGGTACTCCTTATGTAATGTGCGGAATGCTGTTGATTAATGTATTCGACTATAACAACAGATGTGAGTTGCACCTCCTTATATTAGTCCGACATTATTTGCGGCTTCACCATCGATGAGTCCCGTACAATCAGCTCAACCGACGTATGTATCTGTCTGACAACACCATTGTTCTCCTTCAGCATATTGACCAGGGTCTGCACTCCCATGATGCCCATTTCCTCCTTATGGACATCGATGGTCGTCAGTTGCGGTACAATCCTGTAGCCTGCCTCGATATTATCGAAACCGACGATCGCGACGTCGCCGGGCACGGCGATCGAATGTTCTTTCATATACTGCATCGCGCCGAGCGCCATTGCATCGTTTGCCGTGAAAATTGCCGTCGGCTTATCACCCGTACCTTTGAGAATTTTCCTTGCCGCCTGGAAGCCGTTCTCCGCACCCGTATCGGGCTGATCGTTGCAGATCCATTTCTGATCCGGCTCCAGGCCGGTTGCAAACAGCGACTCGCAATAGCCGTCGAACCGCTGCGCAATGCTCGGGTGTTTCATGTCGCCCCCGATGAAACCTATCTTCTCGTGACCGGTCTCGAGCAGATGACGTACCGCCTGCTGGGCGCCTTTATAGTTATTGATGAGAACGGTAGAATATTTGCTATGCGGGAATTCATAATCGATGAGGACCAGCGGTACGTTGAGTGAATCGACATAACCGACCAGTTTCTGATCGACGCGCCCCGCAACGATGATGCCGTCGACGTTCCTTTCGAGGAGAAACCTGGGGACTGATTTGGGCGGCTTGAAATTTTTCGGAACGGTCGTGAGGAGAATATAATAATTATGCTTTTGAGCTTCGAATTCAGCGCCGAGGAAGATCTTGGTGTAGAACGGTTCCGATTGGGTGAAGTGATCTAAGGTAAGGATGAATCCGATATTGCCCGTCTTACGCGAGGCTAATCCCCGCGCTGAACTGGTCGGATGAAAACCCAGTTCGTCGATGATACGCAGAATTCTCACCCGCGTCTCCTCTCTTACATAACCTTTCCGGTTGATAACAAGAGAAACAGTCGAGAGTGAAACATCGGCTTTGCGGGCGACATCTTTTATGGTCGGGCGATGTGCCACAAAAGAAAGATCCGGATGTGATATCGAAACGCTTCGATATCTTATTGTATAAAACTAGTAAATATGAATTATATATTGAGTTTACAGGGGGCTATATAACATTCTTGATACTACTATCGAAACGTTTTTATATATAGGTAATTTAAATTTATTTGTCAAGTAACTTGATAGAATATCGGGCAATCTGTATTTTGACTCAATCGATTCCCTCAAATTCCCCCATATCATACATAAATGAGCAGTATTTTAGCAAAAGACTCCGACCTGCATTTCCCGCACATTACCCTCCTGCGTGCATCGGCCGGATCGGGAAAGACCTATTCTCTGACCCTCCGCTTTGTACAGTACCTTCTTTCCGACCGGATCCCGGGTAACGACCTGCGCAACATTCTCGCCGTCACCTTCTCAAACAACGCAGCCCGCGAGATGAAAGAGCGGATTTTGAAATGGCTCAAACAGACGTACCTCGGCGACGACCACGCGCTCGACGAACTCGAGCGGCTTCTTTCGACCGACCGGGCACGTATCCGCGACCGGGCCGGAAAGACGATCGATCACATCCTGGAGAATTATTCAGACCTCCAGGTGAAAACCATCGACAGCTTCATGGCTTCCGTGTTCAGATCCTCGGCTATCGGGGCCGGTTACGACCCCGACAGCGAAATCGTGCTCAGCAACGATGAGCTCATCGACTACGCATTGTCGGTTTACCTTAAACGAGTCCGTAACAATTCTCCGGAGGCATCGCTCTTCCTGAAACTCACGGACCTCATAGCGGCGACAGTAAGGACAGGCGGGCGCTACGAATGGGATTCAACCGTATCCGTAAACAATCAGATTAAAAAACTGTATAACAAAATTTCGACGCTGCCGCACGAGATCCGCACCGAGGACCTCTCCGGTGAACTCGCCGGATTGTTTGAACGCATATCCCGCGCGACGGTCGAAATAAACCGGCTCATCGACGAATCCGGACTCGAGAGAATGTCCGCTTGTTCATTTCAGAAAGTCGATGAAGCGGTACGACGCGGAAGTATACGGGATATTTTAGGAGAAGAATTCAAACGCCTTCCTGTGAAAAAGTCGAATCCCGCACGCTACCGGAAGTATGAACCGCTGATCGCCCGCAAGCAGGAAGAACTACGGGGGTTGCTGGCAGCATATGCTGAACATTATGCCGCGACATATTACACTCCATACGTATCGTTCCTCAGAGAGATCGAAGATATCATCGGCGATGCGCAAAAGCAGCAACGACTGATCTTTCTCGGCGACATCGGCAGAAAACTCGCAGCCTCTCTGAACGCGGATTCGATCCCCGAAGTCTACCTGATGCTGGGCGATCTCATATACCATTTTCTCATCGATGAATTCCAGGACACATCGCCGATCCAGTGGACCAGCATCAAACCTCTTATCGAGAATACGCTTGCACAGCGGGGGAGCCTGTTCGTCGTCGGAGATACCAAGCAGGCGATCTATACGTTTCGCGGAGCGGATTATAAGATCATGAGGAATATGCAGGACCGGCCCGAATTTCCCTCGGCTGAACAGGAGATGAAAAATCTTGAAACGAACTTCCGCAGTCACGAAAAAATCCTGCAGTTCAACGAGAGGTATTTCGACGCCATTACCGCGGATGAACAGTTTTCGACGCCGTCGACGCTGAGCGGCCTCGAACATCACCGCCAACTGATCAAGCCGGATTACGGCGGGAAAGGATACGTCGAGGTTCACCGGTTCGGATACGACAAAGAGAGCGGTATCTTTCCGGAAAAGGCGACGGTCCTCGAGATCGTCAACGATGCCGTTCGCCGGGGACACGCTCATCGGGATATCGCAGTCCTCACCATGAAGAACGATCGCGTCGAGCGCGTCGGCACGTGGCTGAGCGAGTTGAAGATTCCGTTCCTCTCCTTCAGCACATTGGATATACGGAAGCGGAAGATCATCGGAGAACTGATCTCTCTGCTTTCCTTTCTCAACTCCCCGGTAGATAACCTGAGCTTTGCGACCGTGCTCCTGAGCGGCATGCTTGCTCCCGTCCTGCGGGATATGCATATCGAGACCGCCGAAATTCGACGGCACGTCTCACCGGGGAGCGGTCGGAGAGATTCCACATCGGAACCACTTTACAAACTGATCCATCGGACGTATCCCGGCCTCTGGGAGAATTTCTTCGAAGGTTTGTTCAACCGGACCGGGTATCTTCCGCTCTATGATCTCGTAACGGAGATATACCGGACGTTTTCATTGTACGGACATTTCCCCGATGAAGAGGCGGCGCTGACCCGGTTTCTCGAGGCGGTGAAATCATTTGAGGAGTCGGGCGGAAACAGTCTCTCGGAATTCATTTCATTCTCCGGGGAGGATACGGAGGAATCGTCATGGAATCTCGAATCTCCGCAGACGATCGATGCAGTCCGGCTGATGACCATCCACAAAGCGAAGGGACTCGATTTCCCGGTTGTCATTGTGCTTCTCTACGGGGCGCGCAGACAGCCGAATGAATACTACATTGCCGAGGATGCGCACGAAGCGCGTATTCTGAAAATCGACGCGAGTCTGGCCACGGCATCACCACTCCTGAAAAAAATCCGGGACGCACAATCGGACGCTGACGATACCGATTTTCTGAATGCACTCTACGTCGCTCTCACCCGAGCGGAGGAAGAAATGTATGTCCTCGGCATCGAGGGTTACCAGGGCAACCGTCTCATCGAGCTCCTTCCGCTCGATGAGTTCAAGCCCGGCGTGCGGCCCTCTGCTCCGCCGCGCAGAGAGCCGGATCTTATGCAGGCCTCCGTCATCCACTCCCCGATCAAGCCGATTCAAGACCTTTCGGGGAAAAGCGGTTCCGATGAAGACGGAGCGTACAGTCCGGCGGGCTCGCGGCGCGGCGAACTGCTCCATGGATTATTAGCCGGTATCGAATATTCGGACGATATCGAGGCGGCGAGATCGGGTGAGCAGGAACGGGCGGATGACGAGATGTTCGATGCCGTCGCGGAATTTTTACGTTTACCGGGCCTGGCGGCGTATTTTGCGAAGAAGAGAGGAAGGAAGATATATTCCGAGTACGAACTGACCGACAGAGAAGGGAGGCTGTTTCGTGCCGACCGGCTCATCGTCGATGAGGATCAAATTACGGTGATCGATTTTAAAACGGGAACGGAGCGCGGTCAGTATGCTCAGCAGATCGAAGGATATATGAGCATTTTAAAGGAGATTCATCCTTCGAAACGAATCGAAGGAATTCTTGCATATATCGATCGACGTAAGATCGTACCGGTGAAGCAGCGGGCGAATCGGAATTCCTGAATATTTTCTTAGGATCCCCGCAGTGTTACTGTAGGACCGAACCGGTGAATCAATGAATCCGGATTCGGAGATTCAAGCGGAAAAATCCACAACATTCAAATAAATTCATAACCGGAACGGCAAAGGTGTTTAACAGGACAACGTGACAAACGCGATCCTCATATCGAAATCTGAATCTCTCATCGGCGCCCTTATCCCCTATCTCATACCTTCGGGAAAGGATTACTCGAACAATGCGGTCGTATTCCCGGGACGGCGTCCGGCGCATTTCCTCCGGAAACAGCTCGCCGAGCGCATCGGCAGCGGTTTCATTCCGCCCCGGATTTTCTCGATCGACGATTTCGTTGACTACATGTACGCCGGGTATCTCGGCGTACAGGATCGACTTATAGATACCTACGATGCGATTCCGTTTCTGTATGAGATCCACTCGAACCATCCGGCGCCGCTGGGTGGCGCTCGCTTCCGGCGCCTGGACGATTTCTTCGTTCTTGCAGTAAGACTGTTCGAAGAGCTTGAGGAATTCAAGATCGCGGGAGTAACGACGAATGCGCTCAGAGAAAAATGCGGTATGATCTCGCCGGGCAACGCGGATTCACTTCCCGATTACTACGAGCGCTTTTACGCATCGCTTCATGACGCGCGGCTCTCGACAAGGGCGATGCGGTATGATACCGTCGCTACGGCAGATCTCGGCAGGAAGACCGATTTCAGCATTCTGCTCATCGGGGGACTTTTCATTCTGACCGCATCCGAGCGTTCTCTGATATCGAACATCGCCCGTCACGATAACGTGACCATGATCTTCCAGAACGGCCATGGAATGAAACGCCACCTTCAAGATGAAGGGATCGAATACACCGAACAACCGGGAGAGAATTCCGAACAACCGCAGTACCGGTTCCATACCTGCCCGGACGCCCATGGCGAAATATTCGCTCTCGGGACGCATCTGAAACATCGACTCGCGGAGGGGACTGTTCTCGATGAAAACTCGGTTATTGTGGTTCCCGCATCGGAAAACCTCTTCCCACTGATTCATCATGGCCTGTCGTCGCTCGGCGACGACGAGTACAACATCTCGATGGGCTATCCTCTCCGGCGGACTCCCATCTACGGATTCCTCAATAGTCTCACCGATCTGATCATCTCCCGGGAGGGAAACAGGTACTACGCTCCCGACTATTTAAAGTTCGTGCTTCACCCGTATACGAAAAACATACAGTTCCGCCGCAGGTCGGATATGACGCGCGTTATTTTCCACACGCTCGAGAAACATTTCATAGAACATAAGGATCGCATTTTCTTCCTGCCGGAGCAACTCGAAACCGATTCGACCCTCATCGATGAGCTCACTTCCGCTCTCCGGGATATGGTTGACGGGATCGAAGGGACAGAGGTTGCCGCCCATCTCAAGGAGATTCACGACAGAACCATCCGTCCGTTCGAGTCGATAACGAGTACGGGCGACCTCACGCGGAAGTGTATCGAGCTTATCGAGTTTATCTATGAGCGGAGCACCGCGCGACTGCATCCCCTCTTCCGGAAGATCATCGAAAGTATGACCGGCTCACTCCATTCTCTTACCGTCTCTCCCGCCGGCAGTCTGGTCTTTGAGGAGATGCAGGGATACGTAAATTTCCTGCGCGACTATATCGGCAGCGTTCAGACCCCGTTCCCCGGAACACCGCTGAAGGGACTCCAGGTGCTTGGATTCCTTGAGACCCGTAATCTGTCTTTTCGAAGGGTATTATTTCTCGATGCCAACGACGACGTCATTTCCCAGGCCAAAAGCGACGATACGATCGTGCCGCGAGCGCTGCGAAAGAGCCTCGGTATGCCGACGTATATCGAGCGCGAGCGGCTGCTGGCTTACTACTTCGACGTTCTCTTGGGAGGCGCACAGGAAGTAGATTTCTACTTTATCGAAAAAGACAGGCGTGAAAAAAGCAGATTTCTCCAACGGATTATCTGGGAGACGGAAAGAACGGGCGGCGTTCCCGTACAACAGAGCGTTCAGTACCGGGTCGATCTGACCCAAAGGACGCCGGAACCCATTCCAAAAACGGAACGGGACATCGAGTATCTCAGGAACCATACATTCAGCGCCAGCTCATTGAATACGTATCTGCATTGTGAGCTGCGGTTCTACTACAGATACATTCTGCGCCTTGAGGAGAAGGAGGAGGCGTCGGACGAACTGGATGCGTTCGACATCGGCATCATGGTACATAGGATTTTAGCGGGATTTTTCGGATCCGGAAAGGATTTGAACGCTCTGCTGCAGAACCCGGACGAATTGGATAAAATAATCGAAACGGAATTCGAATCGGTATACGGCAGGGAGATCTCCGGCGCCGTATATCTTCTCCGGCATCGGATACGCCGGCAGCTACATGCCTTCATTGAACAACACCAGCGACCCCTGTCCCGGATTAAAAAAGTTAAAATTCTTGCAACGGAACAAAAGCTCGACGCGGTCTGGAACAACTTCCGGTTGACCGGATTTATCGACAGGATCGAACAGAGAGACGGCGAGATATATATCCTCGATTACAAGATCTCAGGATCCGACACATATCTGAAGATCGATCCGGGAAAATTTCTCCCGGAAGATCGCGACAGCTGGGAAGCCGGAATTCGAAATCTCCAACTCCCTATCTATAAATTATTGTACACCGTGCGGAATAACGTGGTACCGGAAAAAGTCGTTCCTGCATATCTCCTGCTCGGAAAGAACCGGGTCGACGAGAGTATTGAAATGCCATTATTCGTGGATTCGGATACATCGGATGAAGACTATGAAAATATATTGACGGTGCTTCGACTACTGCTTGAGGAGATCGTGAACCCGGATCTCCCGTTCCGTCCCACCGATGACTTCAAATCAAACTGTCCCGGCTGCGCATTCACTACTATATGCGGAACCGGTTGGGTATAAAATCTGAACAATGGTTATATGTGCGCATACGAGACCGTAAACGGTCTCGCTATTGAAAAACCACAAGCCCCCGAACGGGGGCTTGTAGCCGTTCGATAGCGTGACGGTTTACCGTCACGCGGCAGGTATTTCAAATTACTGGAGTAATCATCTTCCGTCGCTACGAGACCGTTTACGGTCTCGCTATTGTAAAACCACAAGCCCCGCCGAACGGGGGCTTGTAGTCGTTCGATAGCGTGGCGGTTTACCGCCACGTGGCAGGTCTAATGATACTTAGAATTGATTTAAAAAGCTGAATATCATAATTTTTACATCTTAGAATATATTCATAGATATCCTTCATTACACGAGACCCTCAACGGTCTCGCTATTGAAAAACCACAAGCCCCGCCGAGCGGGGCTTGTAGCCGTTCGATAGCGTGACGGTTTACCGTCACGTGAGAATGAATGTCGTTATTCGGTTTCAATCAACTTCCTCATAGTCGATACCGCAGATGCTCGCGTTAATGTATAACCATTGAATTATTTCCCCACGACCGGTGTTCAATCGATATGGAAAAGAAACCGAACCGCCTTCTTCACGAAAAAAGTCCGTACCTCCAACAGCATGCGTACAATCCCGTCGACTGGTACCCGTGGGGTAACGAGGCCTTTGCGAAGGCACAGGCCGAGGACAAACCTATTTTCCTCTCGGTCGGTTATTCGACGTGCTACTGGTGCCACGTCATGGAACGGGAAGTATTCGAAAACGACGAACTCGCCGCTTTAATGAACCGGTATGCGGTCAATATCAAGCTCGATCGGGAAGAACGTCCCGACATAGACAGGATATACATGAAAGCTGTTCAGGCGATGACCGGCAGCGGCGGCTGGCCGATGTCGGTATTCATGACGCATGAGCTGAAACCCTTCTATGCAGCCACCTATATACCTCCCGTGTCTCAATACGGCCGTCCGGGCTTTGGTGACGTGATCAACACCATCGCCGACAAGTGGAAGAACGGAAGAGAACAACTGCTCGAGACCGGGAACAAGGTATACGAGCATCTGCGGCAGATCGCCGCTCCGGTATTCGATCCCGCTCTTCCGGACGAATCAGTATTAGATTCGGCGTTCGAAGCGTTTAAAAATTCCTTCGACCCGGTGAACAAGGGATTCGGCGGCCCTCCTAAATTTCCCACTCCCGTCTCATTCACTTTCCTGCTCAGATACTATGCCCGAACGGGAAATCGCGAGGCGCTCTACATGACGATCGAGACGCTCGAAGCCCTTATGCGCGGCGGAATACACGACCACCTGGGAGGTGGATTCCATCGCTATGCGACAGACGAGAACTGGCACGTGCCGCACTTCGAGAAAATGCTCTACGACCAGGCTCAACTCGCGGTTGCGTATCTCGAGGCATTCCAGATAACCGGCGACGAACGATTCGAACGGATCATACGCGACACGCTCGAGTATGTAACCGTGGTATTCGGACATCCGGAAGGCGGATTCTATTCTGCCGAAGATGCTGAAAGCGCACTCAGCAAGAGTGATCCGTTTTTGAAAAAGGAAGGCGCATTCTATACATGGAAAAAATCGGAGGTTGACGAAATTCTTTCGCCCTCCGAATCGGATATCGCAGCATTTTACTTCGGATTGAAAAAAGACGGGAACGTCGCCGCAGATCCTCACGGCATTTTTTCCGGCGAGAATATCCTCCATAACGTCGCCACGCTCGAACAGACCGCCGATCAGTTCGGCCTGACCCTCAAAGCTGCCGGCGGAATTCTCTCGCAGCTTCGGAAAAAATTATTTGCGGCCAGGCAAGAGCGTCCGAAGTGCCATCTCGACGACAAGATTATCCTGTCCTGGAACGGCATGATGATTTCGGCATTTGCCCGCTCAGGAGCGCTTCTCGGAGAGGAAGCATATCTCGACATCGCTCGCCGGTCGGCGAATTTATTGTTCGATCGCCTGTACGACGGCGAAAAGAGACTCTTCCTCAGGAGGTACCGGAGCGGCGAAGCAAAATTCGAAGCTCATCTCGAAGATTATGCGTTTTTAGCTCAGGGACTGATCGATCTGTACGAAGCTTCCTTCGAGTACCGTTGGCTGCAGCTCGCCGTTTCCACGACAGACCGGATGATCGAGTTGTTGTACGATCAAGCGAACGGCGGTTTTTACGATACGACGGGGGATGATCCTTCGGTTATCATCCGTACCAAGGAGTGGTACGATGGCGCCGAAGCATCCGGCAACGCCATCGCAGCGCTCAACCTGCTCCGTCTTTCCAGTATCCTGAACCGTAGTGAATACAACGATATCGCCCGAAAATCCATTTCCGCTTTCGGAAAAATTATAGAACGGGCACCGCAGGCAACGGCTCAATTCCTCGCAGCGCTCGATTTTGCACTCGGGAAACCCATCCAGATCGTCATCGCCACCGGACCGGACCGACATGGGCTTCGCGAACTGACGACCGAGGTACACAGAATATTCCTACCGCGGAAAACGCTCATGCTGGCCGACGGTGCGGCCGGACAGCAATACCTGGCTTCCGATAATCCGTTCATCGAATCCCTGAAACCCATCGACGGTAAAGCTACCGCGTATGTCTGCGAGAACTTCACATGCAATCTTCCGGTAACGACAGCCGACGACCTTCGTGCCCAGCTCGAACGGTATGTGCCTGTTGCATCCACCTGATATAATGCGATTGTTAATCAGGCAATCTTTCACTACTTTATATCCTGCAAACGACGTTATCCCCTAAACCTGATTTTCCTTTCGGCATGATCATACCATGGATTATTATCTCGCATTCCTTGCAGGCGTCTTCGGAAGCATGCACTGTGTCGGCATGTGCGGAGCGATCGTCCTCGCCTATTCGACACAAACAGGTTCAACTCCGGTATCGCCGTTGGCGTCGGTTCCGGCCCATCTCGCCTATAACGGAGGGAGAATTCTCAGTAAAACCGCCTTCGGTGCATTGTTCGGTTTTCTGGGGGCCGGTTTCACGGCGCTCGGCGCCATCGGACATTATTTCACAGGAGCAGCGGGTATTCTCCTGATCCTCTCGGGAGTATGGATGCTTCGCATCATACCCGGTACCGGGTTCAGCGAGATAATACCCGGACAGAAAAAAGCAGAATCGCTGCTCTTCAGACTCTATGCTAGGACCTACGGAAAGCTACTCGCCGGTAAATCGTTGGAAGGTAAATTCTACATCGGTATGCTCACGCCCCTTCTCCCGTGCGGATTGTTATATTCGATGTTTCTCAAAGCAGCGTCCACCGGAAGCATACACGAAGGGGCGATTACCATGTTTCTGTTCGCCGTAGGAATCTTTCCCGCCCTCTTCATCGTCGGCATCGCATCGAGCTATTTCGGTACAAAGCTTCGTTTCATCGGGGATAAACTGGCCGCAGTCACTATAATCATCATGGGATTGATGATGACGCTGCGAGCTTTCGGCGTGCCCTTACCCTGGATGGGCGGGGGGCATGGACATTGATCTGTCGGAGGAAACCTGAAATATTCGAATAACGCGGGTACGGAGGTCAGAGGCCAGAGGTCGGAGGTTGGAAGTCTGATATCGGTCAGGCCAGGTATTCGTTTTTCTCGTTTTTCACGCACCACCACATTCCGCTACAATGCCTTAAATCTCTCGAACGATTGGCGGCAGGAGTTGCAGTAATAGATCATCCGGCACAGGGTCGGACCGAAGGCATTTTCCATATTTGTGTTCATCGAATTGCAGAATGGACAGGCGACAGGCAGGCTGATCGTGACGGTCGGATCGCCGGCATGTTTTGAGGGGGGAGCTATCCCGAATTCCTTCAACTTTCGCTTTGTTTCTTCGCTCAGTTCGTTCGTGCTCCACGGCTTTTCGTACGATACCTGAATGTCGACATCCGAAAGCCCGAGTCCGTACAATCTCTCCTTAATATCATGCCGCATCTGATGCAATGCCGGACAGCCTGCAAAGGTCGGCGTGATTGTGATTTTAACATTATCACCATGCAGTTCAACATTACGGACAATGTTCATCTCGACGAGTGAAAGGACAGGGATTTCCGGATCGTAAACATTCTCCAACGCCTTCCAAACAGCATCTTCGGTGATATGTGCGGGATTACTTTTCATACAGTACGATATATATTTTGCCGTTTACCGTAAATCTATAAAACCCATTCCGCCCGACAATCGCTTTTCTTGTTGAGCCAGACTATTCCGGCCCTCTTCCCGATTCGAATCAGAATGTCGACTTATTCACCACTTCGCTTCGGGCGCAGAGCGGAATACGAGCTGCATATCCTTCAGTACTTCCGTCAGATATTTCGTATGGATTTTTTGTCTCCCTCCATACGCCGCTTCGGTTAATGGCTTATACGTATCGCCTCTCTTTTCGACCGGCGCTTTCAAACCCGAGCTCTCGAGCACGGGAACAACATACCCCAGCCATTCTCGTTCCAACACATCGCCGGGGGGACACACTCCCTCCTCGGCGAGCTTCTCCTCGTCCGGCAGCGGCTCGAACAGACCGAGCGCCTGTCCGAACGCATCGTCGACAGCACGCTGCATGCGGCTATGGCTTTCTTCGGTTGCATTTCCGAGCCGCCGGACATTCCCCTGCGTATGGAGCAGATGATATTGCTCTTCCGGAAATATCTTTACCGCAAGCTCTTTTATTTTTTGATGAGATGAATGCTTCAGATGAGAAAGCCTGACCGACTCGCCGGCATCGAAGAAGAATTGACGGATAAGCGTATACGCCCAGTCGCCCTTCGGCATCTCAACGAATTGGCAGCATCGGAACTCGTCCGCATCGCGAAGAAATGCCATTCGGTCGGGATCCGCACCGGTCAGCGATTCGTATATACCGAACCACCCCAGCGCATGGCCGAGCTCATCTTGTGCAATATTTGAGAAAGCAATGTCCTCTTCAATGAGCGGGGCGTGTCCGGTCCATTCCGCATCCCGATGTCCGAGAATCAGCTCATCGTCGGCGAGCGAGAGCACTAAAATTTCGAGAGGATTACTCATCCCGGGCAAACCCCTTCAGCGGCGAGGGGAAACCGCCAGATTCGCGATAGGATTTATCCGTCGACCGGACGAAGAAAGAGGGATCGTCGTAATCGGTCCGAGCCACATCCTCCTCACGAACCACCCATAAACTGACGCAGTTGAGCCTTCGTGCGAACTGCTCCTTCGCCATCTGCAGCGCCATTTCGGCGTCCGATGCGTGTACGGCCCCCACATGGATATGCGGAGCGCCCCGCTTTTCCTGATGGAAAACTTCCCAGATCGGCAATTGGGAATCGGTCATGCCGTTGCCGCCTTTGTTTGGACTGCGGCGGCGAGAGCTTCGCGCACCCACCTCCCCTCTTCGTGCGATTTTTTCCTCGCCGCGATCCGTTCGGCGTTGCAGGGACCGTCGCCGTTAATGACTCTCTTCAGTTCATCCCAATCGGGCTGGGTATAGCGCCATTCTTTCTTTTGCTTATCGAAGTAACATTCTTCGTCCGGTACGTCCAGTCCCACCGAACGAAGTTGCGGCACGACCAGCGCGACGAACTCCTGCCGCAGCTCATCGTTCGTCTTGACTTTGATTTTCCATCGTTTCAGTCGTTCAAGGTGGGGAGATTGCCGGTCGGGCATACCCAGCATCATAAGCGTCGGATACCACCATCGATTGAGCGCATCCTGTACCATCGCTTTTTGTTCCGGCGTTCCGGCGGCGAGCGTAACGATCAGGTCCTGGCCCTGTTTGATATGAAATGCCTCCTCAAAACAGATCCTTTTCATGGCGCGCGCATACGGTCCGTACGAGGATTTGGCGATCATCGTCTGGTTGATGACCGCAGCGCCGTCGACAAGCCAGCCGATAATACCGACGTCTGCCCAGGTCGGTGTAGGGTAATTGAACACATTGGAATATTTCGCTTTTCCGGCGAGCAGCTCCTCGAGCATTTCTTCGCGCGGTTTTCCGAGAGTTTCGGCAGCCCGGTAGAGAAGCTGGCCGTGGCCGGCTTCGTCCTGCACTTTCGCGATGAGGGTAAGTTTCCGACGGAATCCGGGCGCGTGGGGTATCCATTTCCCCTCCGGCAGCATGCCTACTATCTCACTGTGCGCATGCTGGCCGATCATTCTTATGAGTTGCTGCCGGTATTCATCCGGCATCCAGTCGCCCGGCTCGATTTTCTCGCCACGGTCGATTTTCGACTCAAATTCGGCAAGTTTTTCCTCATGCGACTTCTGGATGTTTTCCATTGAGGACCTCCCTGTATATTCAGATGTATCTCTGATAACGACAAATATAGGATTTATTGAGGGAAAAACAAATTCGGCTGAAATGCAGAAGACGGTATACAGAAGTCAGAGGTCAGGAGTCAGGAGTCAGAGGTCAGAGGTCAGAAGTCAGATGGCAGTATACAGTATACAGAAGACGGAATGCAGAAGACGGAATACAGAAGACGGTATACAGAAGACGGTATACAGAAGACGGAATGCAGAAGACGGAATGCAGAAGACGGAATGCAGAAGACGGAAT
>CAZBUK010000058.1:0-24654 GCA_964495085.1 uncultured Ignavibacteriales bacterium | reverse complement strand
GTGCCGGCAAATCAAAGATTACCGGGTATTCGCCATACAGGTCCAAAGAACCTTTAAAAAATACTGCCACCCCTAACAGGGTTTTATCTTGTGGATTGTTTATTATCTCCTACCATACTTTCACCACCCGGGGTTTTTTGGATCAATATATCCCGAAGTATCGAGATTTAAAATTCACATCCGTGTCACTACATACTGGTGAATTGCTAACCTTGGTCAGTAAAAAGGGTTAGATTTACTAACCATTATCCGCCAACAAAAAAAATGTATCCAGCAGATTCTTTCAATTTCCATTTTGCCGTAACAATACTCCTTTGCGAGAGGTAATAACACAAACAAGAGTTGAAAGGAAAAAACAATACCAAAAAGTAATCTGCTCTTTTTAAGTCCCCATGTATTACCGCCTATGCATCTCTGCGCCACTGGCACTGCATTTTCACCGGGAGTTGATTATTTCAACCACCTCTCCAACCGCACGCTCAACGGCCTCATCCACACCGGCGCCGGGCGTGCAATCGCTTATTTCGATTCCGTAGAATAGGAGGACTTCCGGAAGGTTGCCTGTCAGCTTCCCCATCTCGATCGCATGGCCGATATGCAGGGAGTGACCGGAGGTGACCTGGAAATAATGCGGGAGACTCTCCCGCCTCAAGTCGATGGTATGAATTTGCCCTATTGCACACCCCGAACGAACGGCATCGATCAGGATAACCGACGGTTGGTGCTCCCACAACAGCAGCAATTCCGTCCCCTCGCCGTGCGATTCTTTACAGACCATCCCCGGAATGTTCCGCTCGCCGATCTTTCGAACCGCAAGCAGACCTGCTGCATCGTCGCCCCTGAAATCGTTGCCGATACCGATGACGAGGACTCTCCCTTTTGCCGAGATGACCCTATGCATGCTCCATCGTCAGCCGTAAGAAATGAGTCGCACATGAAATACACGGATCGTAATTGCGGATAAGCTGCTCGCACTGCCACGTCAGCTTTTCATGCACCAGGTTGACGTACTTCGGTACGAACTGCCAGAGGTCGTCTTCTATGGTCTTCTGATTCTGCGACGTGGGGGGCACAATCTTCGCGCTGAGCACGTTTCCGTTCTCATCCACGCGGTATTTATGATAGAGAATTCCCCTCGGCGCCTCGGTGCACCCGTAGCCCATGCCGGGACGGATTTCGTATTCGACAAAAGGCCGTACAGGTTTCTCGTAGGCGTCGATCAAACGGACGGCCTCTTCGCATGCGTACCAGAGCTCGGCGGCACGAGCGATGATGCTCTTGAACGGATTCCGGCACTCCTTCGTTAAACCGGCCGCAGCCGCCCGCTCGCGGATCGCGGACGGAAGCATGTCGGCATTCAACACAAATCTCGCCAACGGACCGACATGGTAGCTCCCCCGCTCCCTGTGAACCGAGTGCAGTGCGTTCGCATGTTCGACATGAATCTCCACAAAGTGGTCTTCATATTCGTTGAGGGGAATATTCAATCCCTTGTTCGAAACGAGCGTCCCCTCTGTAATCGCGTACGTTTCGGGATGTGAGAGCGCGACGAATTCGTAGTCTCGTTCAAAATCCGGAAAATTCAGTCCCTTCGTCCAGTCCAGACTTTGCGCCGCCGCATCCCGGGCCCAGAGAAGTTCACTCCGGAGCGACATCAGCTCGTCTTTCGACGGCGATTTATAGAATCCCCCCACCCTCGCATTGATCGGGTGGATCTCTCTTCCACCGATAATCGAGACCAGCCGGTTGCCGATCTTTTTGATACGCAGACCCATCTTGACCAGATCGGGATGGTCTTTTGCCATACGGATGGCGTCTTCATACGCCAGGAAATCGGGCGCGTGCAGCATAAAAATATGCAGCGCGTGACTTTCGATCCACTCGCCGCAATAGAACAATCTTCTCAGATTTCCGATTTCAGGCGGAACGGAGATGCCGAATATGTGTTCGAGCGCCTGGATCGAACTCATCTGATAGGCGATCGGACAGATACCGCAAATCCGCGACGTGATGTCAGGGATTTCAAGGTAACTTCGCCCTTTGAGGAATGCTTCGAAAAATCTGGGCGGTTCGTATATTTTGAACTGCAGATCGAGTATCTTGTCGTCCTTCAATTTTACGAATAATCCCCCTTCGCCTTCGACCCGTGCGAGCGTTTCGACCTTGATGGTATGGGTTCTGCTTTTATAAGCCGGCATAAAGCACCTTCAATGGGAATGGGTATGTGCTATGGATTGCGCAGATTTTTCTGTTCATGCGATATGCTTTCCCGCTGAAACGGTTCGGCGTATGCGTTGTAGCTCCGGAACACCCGGACGATGTCCTTTTCCTTCATGCCAAGCTCTCTCCATCGTTTGCTGATCGACGACGTATTCGGCGTTTCTTTCGGACCGAAGCAGCCGTAACATCCCCGGTGATACGCCGGACAGATCGCGCCGCATCCGGCCTGCGTCACGGGTCCGAGACACGGAGTTGCGGATGCGACCATCACGCATACAATCCCCTTACGTTTGCATTCCATGCAAACGCTGTACTGCGGTATATTGGGCTTTCTCCCGTTCAGATACGCAGAGAAGAGCTCAAGCAGCTGGTGCTTGCTGATCGGGCAGCCCCGAAGTTGAAAGTCAACGAATACGTGATCCGCGATCGGGCTCGATTTCTGCAGCGTCTCGATGTACGAGGGATTCGGATAGACAACCGTGATATAATCCTTCACATCGGTAAAGTTCCTGAGCGCCTGTATACCTCCGGCGGTCGCGCAGGCGCCGATGGTTACGAGCAGCTTCGACGATCTCCTGATCTGATGTATCCTCTCGGCGTCATGCGGCGTTGAAATCGATCCCTCGACGAGAGAGATATCGTATGGTCCTTTAACGGTCGCTCTCGTTGCCTCGGGAAAGTACGCGATCTCGACATGTTCGGTAAATGCAAGCAGCTCATCCTCGCAGTCGAGCAAGGTGAGCTGACAGCCGTCGCATGAGGCGAATTTCCATACTGCCAGTTTCGGTTTTCTTTTATTTTTCATGCTTAAATTTCCCGGATTTCAAGGTGGTGATGGATTTCATCATATCTGAATACGGGACCGTCCTTACAGATAAACTCGGCTCCCATCTGACAATGCCCGCACCAACCGATCCCGCATTTCATATTCCGTTCCATCGACACGTATATATGCTCCTCTTTCACGCCGCGTTTCGAAAGCTCCAGTATCGAAAACCGCATCATCACTTCGGGACCGCAGACGAAGACAACCGTGTTCCGCGGATCGTACGGTGCGCGCGAAACGAGAGACGTAACGACGCCGACGTACCCTCGCCATGTCCCAATCGCTCTGTCGACGGTTACATAGACGTCGAGATCGAAGCGGGATTTCCACTTCTCGAGCTCCTTCCGATATAAGATGTCGATCGGAGTCCTGGTGCCGTAGAGGAGGACCACCTTCCCGTACTTCTCACGGCAGGACAATACGTGATACATGGCCGACCGAAGCGGCGCCAATCCGATCCCGCCCGCGATAAAAACGACATCCTTTCCCTCCAGCAGCTCCAGCGGCCAGCTGGTACCGTACGGCCCGCGTACACCGATAAGATCGCCTCTCTTCAAAGTTCGCATCGCCTTCGTCACGGTCCCGACCGCCCGCGTAGTATGCACAAGCTGGTCCGGACGGTTTGGATCACCGCTGATGGAGATCGGAATTTCACCGATGCCGAAAACGTACAGCATATTGAACTGGCCGGCCGAGAAGGAGAATTCCGCCGAGCCGTCCCGCGGTTCGAGATGAAGGGTGAACGTGTCGTGCGTTTCATTGAGCACCCGTTTGACTTGATAGGGAATCGGCGTCATCGGAGCGGGACCGGCGTCCGGCGACACGAGTATCTCAGCCATGTTTTCCATAGAGATCCAGTAGTTGAATTTTAGTCGCAACCAATCGTTGCTCGATGATCGGAGCGAACCGCTTCAGCAATTCGTATCCGAGGTGATTGTCCTTCTCGCATTTGTCCCTGAGGCATTTGCCGTCGAGCGCGATTGCACGGAATTTGTCTACGACCCGCGCATCGAACCGCCACTGGTAGGGAGAGACGATCCACGACCACCCGAGAATTTCCCCCTCCCCCAGGGTCTGCACGGTAATCGGCCCCTGCTGCGGCGAATACACCTCCACTGCGACCAACCCTTCGCGGATGAGATAGAACTGGTTAGCCTCCTGGCCCTCCCTGAATAAGAATTCACCGATATTGAACCGCACATTCGAGGCGCATCCGGTTATAAACGCAATGTGATCTTCGGTGAGACCGGTAAAGAACGGATGCTCTTTCAGAATACGTTCAAGGTTTTCCATGGTAAGTTTCCCGTTCATGTTTATCCTGTTGACGGATGGATCTGAGTTCTTCGGTAACGTCTATGCCCGCCGGACACCATGTGATACACCTGCCGCATCCGACGCATCCGGACGAGCCGTATTGGTCGTTCCATGTACCGAATTTGTGCAGCAACCAGTGGCGGTACCTCGCATATTCGGAGGGACGCACACTGCCCCCGTGAATGTATGAAAAATCCAGGTTGTAGCATGAATCCCATAAACGAGTGCGTTCGGCCTGCATTCCTGCCAGGTCGGTGGTGTCCTCGACCGTTGCACAGAAGCATGTCGGACACACCATCGTGCAGTTGCCGCATGTGAGGCACCTCCCCGCGACATCGTCCCACCGCGGATGCTCGTAATTCCGATAAAGCAGTTCCCTGATGTTTTCAACGTCCACGGATTTTCGAATAGAGACTTCGGTTCGATTGACTGTCTCTTCGATTACTTGGTCAGCGTCGTCGGACGCCGGTTCCAGATTCAGAGCTTCGACAATTTCTTTTCCCTTGGGAGAATCCGGCTTGACGAGAAAATAGTGAGCCGGCGGATCAAGGATTTCCGTCAGAGCAATATCGTATCCACCCGTGACTCCGGGTCCGGCCTGCATCGACGGACAGAAGCAATTCTGTCCGGCCTGCGTGCAGTTAACGGCTATTACCATCGCGGATTGTCGTCGACGAATGTAGGACCGATCCTTAAACTCCCCTTCCGCAAAAACCCGGTCGAGCAGCTTCAGCGATTGAATCTCGCAGGCGCGCATACCGAGCAATGCCAGCTTGGGAGCGGATTCATCATCCGTCCGGAGAGAAACGCCGTTCTCACTCCGATGTATGCTCCAGAGACGGCTGGAGGGAGGATAGAGGTATCGCTTCCATCCGGTCGGGCTGACCGTATATCCGAAAAACAAGTCAGAACCGGTTCGTCTCAACGCATACGAAGCAGGGGCTTGTGCATCGGTATATCCGACGGGCAGTTCGTTCGCCGAACCGATCTCGTCATAAACCACGGCAGCATCGCGGACAAGAGGTCCGATGACGGTATAGCCTTTCACATGGAGCGCATCGAAGAGAGCTTGAAACGTATCGGCAGGAAGGTTAAATATTGAAGCGGCAGCGGGATCAGGTTTATTCATATTACACCGCGTGTTATTCATAATGACGACCCGGCCGGCATGAAATTACCGGACGGTGCAGCGTTTTTTACGATGGAACCTCAGACAACGTTACCGGAGTGCGAACCGTCGTGTTTCCCGATCGCACCGCGGATAATATCAAGTACTTCCGGCAGGGAGTCGCGAACGGACTCCGAAAGGCCTGCGGCGGATTCAAATGAATCTGCTTGCACGGTAATCATGATCGCATCGGGTCTGTTGCCGTAGAGCCGCCCGGCGAGCAGAAGAACTGCTTCCGCTTCGACATCGTGGGTGACCGAACCGGAGGCTGTTATGTCCGGTTCGAGTCGTTTCACGGCAACGGTTCCGGGCGACTCTCCGACCGATGCATCTATAAATATGACGCGCTCGTATTTCGCCGCGGTTTCGGCGAGTTCCGGCGTAAGCTGATGAACAGTCAGAGTATCCATATAGCGGTGCATGCCGTGACGGTTCAGGTACCGGACTGCGGCATGGCCGAAGGCGTCGTCTCCGCGCAGTATGTTGCCGTAACCGATGGCAAGGACGTCCGGCATCAGGACCTCGTTACGGTATCTACGACGTTTCCGGCGGGATCGAACAATTCGATTTTCAGCGGCATCTTACCGACGGCGTGTGTGGAACAGCTCAGACATGGATCATACGCCCTGATGACCGCTTCGACCCGGTTCAGCATTCCTTCCTGCAGTTTATCTCCTCTGACAAAATGTTTCGCAACCTGCAGAACACTCCTGTTCATCGCGGCATTGTTGTTCCCCGTCGCGATAATCATGTTCGCCCAGGTAATGATGCCCTGGTCGTCGACCTTGAAATGATCGATGAGGGTTCCGCGCGGAGCTTCGACGACTCCGAATCCCTCATTGTTGTTGACGCCTGCCTCAGCCTTCACGTTCTTGCTGAGCAGATCCGGATCGTTCAGCAGTACTTCAAGTTTCTCCACCGAATACAGAATTTCGATCAGCCGGGCATAGTGATAGTGGAACGAGCTCAAAACCGCTCCTCGCGACATACCCCGGAATTCGGCAAGTTCCTGGTCCGCCATCGGGGTGCCGCACCGGTCGACAATATTCATGCGTGCAAGCGGCCCTACCCTGTACACGCCGTCCGGATAACCTTTCGGCTTATAGTACGGGAACTTGAGATACGTCCAGCTTTCGACCTCTTCGGCGATAATATCGGCATACCGTTCATTTTCGATCTTATCGGCGATGACCTTACCGGACCAGTCGACGATACGGAACTTCCCGTCGTAGAATGCCAACTCGCCGTCGTCGTTGACCAGACCGAGGAAGAGCGTCTGCATATTGCCGAACGTACGTATCTCTTCGCGGAATTTGGGAAGCGAACTTTTCAGCCAGTCCAGGTTTCTCTGCACCAGCTTCTGAATCTCGGGGATCTCGGCGAGGATTTTATCGATCTGCTCCTTCGTCAATGGCGCGTTCACCCCGCCGGCGACGATCCAAGAGGGATGAATACGTTTGCCTGCGAAGGATTCGATGATCTGTTGCCCGAACTGCCTGAGACGGATTCCGTCGCGCGCAATTTTCGGATTTTCCTCGAGAACGCCGAGCAGATTTCTTTTCTCCGGCGCCGCATCCATTCCCATGAGTATATCGGGAGCGGAGAGGTAGAAAAAATTCAGGGCGTGCGATTGAATGATCTGTGCGAGATTGATGACCCGACGGAGCTTGATCGCAGGTGCGGGAATCCGGACACCGAGGATCTGGTCGCAGGCTTTCGCTGCTGCGCTCAGGTGCGAGATTGGACATATGCCGCAGATCCGCGCCATGAGGGAGGGCATTTCCCGGAACGGCCTCCCCTGCGAGAATTTTTCAAAGCCGCGGAATTGCGTAACGTGAAAGAACGCTTTGTCGACGGCGCCGTCGCCGTTCAGATGTAATGTAATTTTACCGTGCCCTTCGATCCGTGTCAACGGATCGATCGTGATCGTTTTGCTCATCATTGACTCCTATCCGAAACGAGCTTTATCTTGAACATCGGGTACTCGTCCATCCGCGAGTTCGCACAGGACATAATAGATAAGGTCTGCCGAAGGCGGACAGCCCTGGAGGTGAAAATCTACTTCGACATACGCATTCAGCGGCCGGGCTTTCGCTAGCAGAGCGGGCACCAACTCGACCGGAATCGTATCGTTTCCGGGGGCCGTAGCTATGTACGCGTGATCCAGGACCTCGCCGACGGTGAACTGGTTGCGCATGGAAGGCACATTGCCGGTGACCGCGCAATCGCCGAACGCCACAAGGACCCGGGATCGTTCCCGAATATGCTTTATCTTTTCAAGATCTTCCCGGCTGCTGATGGCCCCTTCGACGAGGGCGATATCCACGTTCTCGGGGAATTCCTTCACATCAATGATGGGACTGTAGACAAGCTCGAACTTCGCGAGAAGTTCGAGCAGACGTTCGTCCGTATCGAGAAACGACATATGGCATCCGGAGCAACCGTCGAGCCAGAGCGTAGCAAGCGTTTTTTTGTTCATCGTTTCTCTCCCCGCATGAGAGTGAGGTACGGCAGGAACTGTGTTTTCTTCTTCATTTCGGCGACCGATTTTCCTTTCTCAAACAGCGCCCCGGTCGGACAGATATTGATGCACTTGCCGCATGAGGTGCAGGTCTCCGAGGTTCCCCATTCCTGATCGAGGTCGGTTATGACGTGCGCGTTGATGCCCCTTCCTTTCACGTCCCATGTATGAGCTCCCTCAATCTCATCGCACACCCGAACGCAGCGGGTACAGAGTATGCACCGGTTGTGATCGAGCACGAACCGTTCGTGCGTCGCGTCGACTGAGAAGTGCGGATAGAGGTATTCGTAATGGACATGGGTCATGCCGAGCGACTGGGCCAAACTCTGGAGCTCGCAGTTGCCGTTCGAGACGCAGACGGAGCAGATATGGTTCCGCTCGGCAAAGAATAATTCCAGAATATTGCGTCGCAAACGCTGCAGGCGGACGGAATTGGTATTGACCTCCATCCCCTCTTCCACTTCCGTCATACATGCGGGGAGCAGTTTCGGGGAACCTTTGATCTCCACGAGGCAAAGCCGGCAGGCTCCGACGTCGCTCAACCCGTCTATCTGACAAAGCGTCGGAATATTGATCCCGTTTTCCCTGGCGACTTCCAGTATCGTCTGATCTTCCCGTGCGCCGACGTCGCGCTCGTCTATTTTCAGGGTTTTGATTTTTACGCTGGGACTCATACAACGGCTTCCTTTTCTTGATGTATTTTACATACGCCGGCGGGACAGCGTTTCTCGACGATGTGCGCGATATATTCGTTATTGAAGAACCGGAGCGTGCTCATGACCGGATTCGCCGCGGTCTGACCGAGTCCGCACAGACTCGTCTGCTGTACCACATCGCACAATTCCTGCAGCAGTTCGAGATCCTTAAGATCAGCTCTCCCTTCGCATATTTTCGTCAGCAGGTTATACATCTGCGCCGTCCCCACGCGGCATGGAACGCACTTCCCGCAGGATTCCGACTTGCAGAACTCCATAAAGTACCGCGCAACGTCGATCATACATGAGGTATCGTCCATGACGATCATGCCGCCCGATCCCATGATCGACCCGACCTTCTTCAGCGATTCGTAATCGATAGGCATATCGAGATGTTCTTCGATAATGCAACCGCCTGACGGGCCCCCGGTCTGCACGGCCTTGAATTTTCTGCCTTCGACGATCCCGCCTCCGACATCTTCGATGATCTCTCGCAGCGTGATGCCCATCGGCACTTCGATCAGACCGGTATTTTTAATGCTTCCCGCAAGCGCGAAGACTTTCGTCCCCTTGCTGTTCTCGGTGCCGATATTCGCGAACCATTCACCGCCATTGATAACGATCAGGGGGACGTTGGCGAACGTCTCGACGTTGTTGATGAGGGTCGGCGCGCCCCATAATCCCTGCTGGGCGGGATACGGCGGACGGGGACGTGGACTCCCCCGCTTACCCTCGACCGAGGCCAGAAGCGCGGTCTCTTCACCGCATACGAATGCGCCGGCGCCCAGCCGTATATCGATATCGAAACTGAACGGCGTACCGCAGATATTCTTTCCCAGGAGATTCAATCGTTCCGCCTGCCGTATCGCCTGCCGGAGGCGCTTGATGGCAAGCGGATATTCAGCGCGGATATAGATGTAGCCTTGACTCGCGCCGACGGTATATCCCGCGATCGCCATACCTTCCAGAATTTTGTGCGGAACGCTCTCGAGTATGCTACGATCCATGAACGCGCCGGGATCGCCTTCGTCGGCGTTGCAAATCACGAACTTTTTCTCGCCGACCGCCTTCTGTACCGTACTCCATTTTAATCCGGTCGGATATCCTCCGCCGCCTCTGCCCCGAAGTCCGCTCCGGACAATCTGCTCGAGCACGTCTGCGGGACTCATGGTCGTGAGAACCGCATAGAGAGCCTCGTAGCCATCCACTGCGAGATAATCCTCTACGCTATCCGGATCGATCTCGCCGCAATAATGCGATGCGATGTTAACCTGTCGTTTGAAGAACGGTATTTCGGTCGACAGCCGGAGTCGTTCGACGGGTTTCTTCCCCACCGCTTCTATAATTTCCGGCGCATCGACGACGGTTACAGCCTGATACATCGTTGCACGGTCGTCGACGGAGATCAGCGGTCCGGCAGCACAGAGTCCCATACATCCGACACCGGTAACGCGGCACGAATCCTTTTTCCCCTGCTTCTCGACTTCGGCTTCGAGCGCCTGCTTTACCTTATCGCTCTGGAGTGAAATGCACGCAGCGGCCGTACAGACGTTGATATGATGGTCGAATTGCTTGCGCTTCTCGCGCTGCGCTTCGCTTAACTTATAGAATTCTTCATTGGTCATTGGTAATCATGCTCCCGATTCTTTCTACGACTTCGTCAGGTGACAATTTGCCGATGATCTCGCCGTCGCATACGACAGCCGGCGCAATACCGCATGATCCGATGCATCGTGCGGTGAGAAGCGAAAGTTTTCCGTCCGGTGTGGTTTCTTCGGGATCGATGCCGTATGCGGCTTTTATCTTTCCGAGCATTGCCGGGACGCCTTTAATGTAACAGGCGGTTCCGGTACAGACCACGCAGGTATGTTCCCCCTGTGGTTTCAGCGTAAAGAAATGGTAGAAGGTTGCCACGCCGTACACTTTACTGAGTGGCAGTCGAAGGCTCCGTGCGACATACTTGAGCGAGTCGTCGTCGAGATATCCGTATGCCTCCTGGACAGTATGAAGAGTCTCGATAAGAGCATGCGAGGCATGTCCGTGACGACGCATGGTTGCATCGACTAATTTCTTACGTTTATCCTTCTGACCGGGGGTCGGAGATGTTACCGTTTGTTCCATACATAATTCCAGATAATTACGTCCTTTAATCCTATTTTATAGCTCAGAATCGCAGTCCTATAATACAATTTTCATTCCAACTAAAACCCTCGAAATCGTTCCGAATTCAATATTTGCTATGGAGAAATTCCTATTTCTGATAGAATTACCGGCCTGAATACCCATTTTTAAGAGAAGAGTTCTGACTTCCCGGACATTCGATTCCATACCCACCGGATTGCGTAGACAGAAGACAAAAGACTGAATTCAGAAGACAGGAAGCGGAGATTTGGAATTATGACCAGAGATTTCTGTCAAGACTGCGGTATTGGATGGCTTCGCTGATATGTTCCGGGCGGATATCCGGGACGTCGGCAATATCGGCGATGGTCCGTGCGACCTTCAGGATCCTGTCGTAGGCGCGAGCAGAAAGTCCGAGTTTTGTGATTGCCATTTTCAGGAGTTCTTCCCCTGCCGTATCTACTCTGCAGAATTCCCGTATCTCCTTCGAACCCATATCGGCGTTGCAGTACATACTTTTTCGTCCGGAGAAACGGATCGTTTGTCTCCTGCGCGCTCCAATGACGCGTTCCCGGATCGATACCGATGCCTCGCCGAGTTGTTTGCTTGCGAGCTCTTTATATTTAACGGCGGGTACTTCGATGTGTATATCGATGCGGTCGAGGAGCGGTCCCGAGATACGAGCCATATACCTTTGTATCTGAACGGTGCTGCATGTGCATTCGTTTGCCGGATCGGTGTAGTAGCCGCAGGGACAGGGATTCATCGCGGCCGCGAGCATGAAGTTGGCAGGATAATCGATTGAGAGCTTCGATCGGCTGATTGTCACCTTGCCGTCCTCGAGCGGTTGTCTCAGAACCTCGAGCACGTTTTTTTTGAATTCGGGAAGCTCATCCAGAAAGAGTAAGCCGTTATGCGCCAGCGAGACCTCACCCGGCCGGGGATAAGTTCCTCCGCCCACAAGAGCGGCGTCCGATATCGTATGGTGCGGCGATCTGTACGGACGAGTCGCGACGAGAGCCGTGTCCGGAGGGAGAAAACCTGCGACAGAATGTATCTTCGTCGTCTCGATCCCCTCCTCGAAGGTAAGCGGCGGCAGAATCGTCGGGATCCTCTTTGCGAGCATCGTCTTTCCCGAGCCCGGAGGCCCGATCATGATTATATTGTGGCCGCCGGACGCCGCTACCTCCAGCGCTCGCTTCACATTCTCCTGTCCCTTCACATCCCTGAAGTCAATTCCGTATTTCTGCTCGACGGCGAACACCTCATCGAGGTTTACGGTGAAGGGTTCGAGCATACGATATGCTCCGCCGATTATATCTGCCGCTTCGGATAAGGTTGAAACCGGATACACCCGGATTCCTTCGACCATTGCGGCTTCTTTGGCGTTCTCCTTCGGTAGTACGATTCCCTCGAGTTCGCGCTTCTTTACCTCCACGGCGATCGGAAGAACTCCCGAAACATGCCTGATGGAACCGTCGAGCATAAGCTCGCCGATTATCACATATTTATCGAGAATATCCGATTCTATCTGACCGCTCGAGGTGAGAATCCCGAGGGCGATGGGCAGGTCGTAGGATGATCCCTCTTTTTTTATATCCGCGGGAGCGAGGTTGACGGTAAGGCGGCGGAATGGGAAGGCATATGCCGAGTTCTTGATCGACGCAATGACCCGCTCCCTGCTTTCCTTGACGGCGTTGTCGGGGAGTCCGACGATATTGAAATGATAGTTTCCCCCTTCCACGCTGATCTCCACTTCGACCAGGTGAGCATCGATGCCGTAGGTAGCGCATGTGAGGGTTCTCGAGAGCATAGACGGTCTCCTTCAATGATAGGATTGTCGAATGAATGGGGAGTATAATTCCCGGACCGTCGATGTTCCGGTGCAGAAGAGGCTTTACAGTTGTGCGGAAAAGGATGTCGGAAACGGAGTTACGAGTTAACAGTTCTCTCTGAAAGTGTCTGGCTTCGACTCCGCTCGGCCCGACAGACGCGCTACCGTGAGTGGAGTTGAAGGGCGAAAACCTTTTTTCATTGAGGATAAACTAATCAGACAGATAAGTTTACCGATTCCGTGGAATAAATTCAAGTTATGCTTCCTGAGAAATAACCGAATATTTATTCGGTATGGGGGAAGTTTTTATAAAAACGCGCTGAAACCACATAGCTCACAATATTCCCGGATCAGGCTATTCTTTACCGGTTATGGACTGCATCCTCGTCGGGAATTACTTCAAGATTATCAGGTGGGTTTACTCTAATGGGAAGCAAACAATTTCATCGTGCAGCATATATATCAGAATGTTCGGCGGTATTACGACATCCGATTCAGATAATGAAAAGGTTATTTCTTTCCTCCGATTAGACTGCAACCGGCATCTACCTATTTTGCCGTAAGAATTCAAGCCGCTTTGCCAGGCGTTCCGTCGACATCAGCAATTTTTCTTTTCCATAGATCGCATCTTTCGATTGATAGAATGCGACGAGATACTCGTCGCTCATGACGATCGCCTCTTCAGGACAAACCTCTTCACAGAATCCGCAGAAGATGCACCGGATCATATTGATCTCGAAACGGATCGGATACCGTTCTTTATCGAGCTCGGTTTCGGATGCCTGTACTTCGATTGCGAGCGACGGACAGACCCGGGAACAGAGTCCGCAGGCAACGCACCGTTCGATCCCGTCCTCCTCGACGAGCACCGGCCGCCCCCTGAACGAGGGGGAGAATTTCCAGGGCACATCGGGATAATTATGCGTGAATTTCGGTTTAAAGATCTTGCTGACCGTCAGTTGTAATCCTTTTACGATCTCCGGAATATATATCTTCTGCCAGAAATTCAGATCTTTCGACCTTATGATGCGCGGTTCGTTTCCGTTTGCCTTCATCGGGATCACCTTCACCTGATAACGTACAGATATAAAAGTCCGGTCACGAACAGATTGATGATCGCGAGCGGGAACATGACCTTCCATCCGAGGTTCATCAGCTGGTCGTATCTGAATCGGGGAATGGTCCAGCGTATAATGATCATAAATATCACTACCAGAATCGTCTTGCCGACAAATCCGACGATGCTCAGTATACCAGCGGCGACCGGTGAGAGTCCGAACATATCGATATAGGGGATATGCCATCCGCCGAGAAAGAGCGTCGTCACCACCGCACCGGCTACGATCATATTGGCATACTCCGCGAGAAAAAACAGTCCGAATTTTAAACCGCTGTATTCGGTATGATATCCGCCGACCAGTTCAGGCTCGGCTTCGGGCAGGTCGAAGGGGAGCCGGTTCGTCTCTGCAAAGACGGCAACAAAAAAAGTAATGAATCCGATCGGCTGCGTGAAGCAATTCCACGCGGGAATGAATCCGAAAAAATATTCCGTCTGTTGATAAACGACCTGGTCAAGCCGGAGCGATCCGGTTGCCAGAATGACGCCCACCACGGCCAACCCCATGGATAGTTCGTAGCTGATCAACTGTGCCGACGACCTGAGACTCCCCATGAGCGAATATTTATTGTTGGATGACCATCCCGCGAGCGCAATCCCGTATACGCCGACCGACGTGAAGGCGAGAATATACAGGATACCGATGTTGACATCCGCAATCATCAGCTTAATCTCCCTTCCGAACATAGGAATTCTATCACCGAAGGGAATAACGGCAAACGTAGCAAAGGCGATGGTGAGCGAGATAACGGGGGCGAGATCGTGCAGGGGTTTATTCGCGTCTCGCGGAACGATATTCTCTTTGAACAGCAATTTGACCACATCGACGATGGGCTGGAGGAGTCCGTATGGGCCTACCCGGTTCGGCCCGAGTCGATCCTGTATGAACGCGCTGATACGCCTTTCGGCATAAACCGAATAGGCGACTCCAGTCAGCAACGTGACGACGATGAGCAGGATTTTAACAAACGCTTCGACAACGATTTCCATATGTATACTACCGGCAAAAATCTATAGAGTTCATATCGTGTAGCTGGACCATCAATGTATGTCGAACCGGCGCTGCGATAGACCTGTCCGTTTAGGATATCTTCACACCGGCGCCGGTCTGCATCGAAACGGCTGCACCGGAGCGTCCGAGCCGTTCATAGGTGAGTCCTTTAAATGGTGCGACCGACCCGGCGATCTCGGCAAATACATCCTCGGCCGACCGGTAGCGGAATTTTGCTCCCATCGCATTCGCGAGGTCTCTCAGTACTTCCCATGCCGGGCGGGCGTTTCGCCGCGGTCCCCTCTCCCACTTATCGTATTGCGTGCCGAACTTATCCCACCTGCTTGATTTCATATGCTCGAGCGAGCGGAATCTTCCCTTCGTGATGATTGCGGGCCTCAGCATCTGGACGCGTCCCTCGAAATTTGTTATCGTCCCCTCAATTTCGGCATACGTCGATGAACTGAACACAATATCGGCGGCTTCCGTCGTGCTGTTATGACTCCATGCGTGAACGACGATCAGATCGAGTTTCGGAAGGAGCTCCCGCACCTCGTCGAGTTTGCCCAGGTCTTCGTTCATGATATAGAGGCAGCGAATCTTACCCTCGCGAATCCCCCTGAGGATCCCCTCCCAATCCGATCCGTCGCGGCGCTCGCGGAATCCGAGGAGTTTCAAGCCGGCGCTGTTGGGGGTTTTATCCGCCCGTATCAGGATTTCGTCCTCGTCCTCTTCGCGCACATTTTCTATATAGTCGATGTTCGGCGTCTTGAGAATATTCTGTGCGAACTTTCGGAGCAGGTAATTTTCCTCGTTCGTCGAGTACGGCGAGGCGACTACGGCGATTTCCTTCGGTTTAAAATCCCTGAGACGCCGGGCGGCGGTCCGGATCGCTTCATCCCATTCAACTTCGATCGGTTTGCCTTCCTGCCGGATAAGCGGCTCCTGGACTCTGATATCTTCATTTATAAACTTATACGTCGACAATCTTCCATGATCGCACAACCAGTGTTCGTTAACCTCGTTATTGATACGCGGGGTCAGACGCATCGCCTGGTTGTTCCGAGTCCAGAGGTAGGTGTTGCAGCCGCGCGCGCATCCGACGCACACGCTCTCCGTTGATGCCATTTCCCAGACACGAGATCTGAACCTGAAGTCCCGGCTCGTGAGGGCGCCGACCGGGCAGATATCGATGACGTTCATCGAATACGGATTGTCCAGTTCCTTGTCGGGGAACGTCGTCAGCACAACGTGATCGCCGCGCTGGGTAAAAGTCAGAACCGGCTGCTTCGCGATCTCCTCCGAGAACCTGATGCACCGGGAACACATGATGCAGCGTTCCACATCGAGCATCACCCTGGGGCCGAGCGGTACACGTTTCGGCTTATGGACCTTGTTCTCGTCGAATCTGCTGGCTCCGCGACTGTAGGTATAGGCATAATCCTGGAGCTTGCATTCGCCGGCTTCATCGCAAATCGGACAATCGAGCGGGTGGTTAATCAGCAGAAATTCCATAACCGCCTGCCGAGCGGTGATCACGCGCTCATTGCGCGTCTCGACCACCATACCCTCGGCGACCCTGGTCATACACGCGATGACCAGTTTCGGCATCTTCTCAACCTCGACCAGGCACATCCGGCAGTTTCCGGAGACGGATAGCTTGGGATGCCAGCAGAAATACGGGATCTCGATTCCATGCCGCACCGCCGCCTGTAGGATAGTTTCATTTTCTTCAGCCTGATACCGCTTGCCGTCAATTGTAATAGTGACCATAGTTCCTGGTAAATTTCATACCGTTCAGGTTTCAGGATCGTAGGCGTAAACGTTGTCCTAACGGTTACACCCTCGGTTCATTATGCTTCCCGACGTATGATGTGTAACGCTCAGGGTTAATTTAAAAGTTCGTCGACAGGATGATATTCCAGGTCGAACGCTTCGGCGACACCTTTGTAGCAGATCTTTCCGTTGAGAATATTCAGCCCCCATTTTATCTCGTCGTTGTATTTGATGGCATCCTCGAATCCCCGATCCGCTATCTCGAGCGCATAGGGGAGTGTCGCATTCGTCAGCGCGACCGCCGAGGTCACCGGCACCGCTCCCGGCATATTCGCGACGCAGTAGTGAACGACGCCGTCGATGACATACGTCGGATTGTCATGCGTCGTCGGTTTACAGGTTTCAATGCATCCTCCCTGATCGACGCTCACATCGACCATAACCGCGCCCTCCTTCATCTCCGTCAGCATCTCCCTGGTTATCAGATTCGGAGCCTTCGCGCCGGGTATGAGAACCGCACCGATCACAAGGTCTGCCTTCTGGACCGTTTTCCGGATCGTATACGGATTCGACATCATCGTGACTATATTCTTCGGCATAACGTCGTCGAGATACCTCAGCCGATATAAGTTGGTATCCAGAATCGTCACCCGTGCTCCCAGCCCTGCTGCAATTTTCGCCGCATTGGTGCCGACGATGCCACCGCCGATCACCACCACATCGGCCGGCTCGGTACCGGGGACGCCGCCGAGAAGCACGCCGCGGCCTCCGTGTGTACGCTCCAGATACTTCGCCCCCTCCTGCGGCGCCATACGTCCGGCGACTTCACTCATCGGGATGAGGAGCGGTAGGGATTTATCTTTTTTCTGGACCGTTTCGTACGCGATCGCGACGCAGTTCGATTTCATGATGGCTTCGGTCAATTCCCGGCTCGCCGCAAAGTGGAAATAGGTAAAGATGATCTGACCTTCTTTGATCATTTTGTATTCGGGCCCGATCGGTTCCTTCACTTTCATGATCATATTCGAGTGTGCAAACACTTCATCGGCCGTTGCGACGATCTCGGCGCCCGCTTGCTTGTAGAGTTCGTCGGCGAAGCCGCTTCCGAGACCGGCGTTCGCTTCGATGAGCACCTTATGTCCATGTTCGACCAATTGCTGTGCGCCTGCCGGTACAAGTGCGATGCGGTTTTCCTGGCTTTTAATCTCTTTCGGAACTCCGATTATCATATATCAGTTCTCCTGCGGTCGATCGTCCCTCCGAATGTTTTTCGGCATACGAACGGTCGGGATGTTTTCCGCATTATATTGTTATCGGTTAGGAGGGTTTAAATAGAACGGTGGAAAAATTTTCTTCTCTCAGCAAATCCTTTGCGACCGCCTGTACGTCGTCGATAGATACTTCGTCGATCTTTTTTAACACCGAATCGAGGGACGAGTATTTATTGAAGTAAAGCTCCCCGCCTCCGATACGCATCATACGGCTCGACATATTCTCCAGCCCCAGCATCATAGCCCCCTTCAGCTGCGAGATGGTCCGGTTAAATTCAGCTTTTGATACGGGTTTATCCTGGAGTTTCCTGAATTCCCTGGAAATGAGCCCGAGCGCCTTGCCTACCTTTTCGGCATCCGTCCCGACATAGACTCCGAAGACACCGGTATCTCTCATGAAATTGGTATACGAATATACCGTGTACGCTAATCCGTGTTTTTCACGGATGGTCTGGTTGAGCCGAGAACTCATTCCTTCTCCGAGGAGCGAGTTCAGGATGATCAACGGATACCGGTTTCTGCTGTGGACACTGTAGGCTTTGGTACCCAAGCAGACATATGCCTGCTGGACAGGACGTTTGTACTCGGCATAGCTATGGCGGTTTTTCGGAATCCGTTCCTTGCGCGGATGCCTTCCGTGCCGGCGCAATCCACTGGTATAAGTTTCCGCGAGATTGACCAGGTGTTCGTGTTCGATATTCCCCGCGGCTGCCAGCACCATATTCTCGGTCGTATAATGAACTTTCAAATGTTCGAAGAGATCGTGTCTCCCGAAATTGCTGATGCTGTCCGATCTCCCGATAATCGGCTCGCCCAGCGGATGCGGATGATAGAGCAGCCGGTCGAGATAGTCGTGAATGAGATCGTCGTGATCGTCTTCTATCTGTTTCAGTTCCTCGAGAACGACGTCCCGTTCCTTGACAACCTCATTCGGATTGAAAACCGGTTCCGAGATCAGATCGGTAACCACATCCACCGCGCGGGCGATATGTTCATCGAGTACGCGCGCATAGAAACATGTATGTTCTTTGGTCGTAAAGGCATTCAGATATCCGCCGATCGATTCGATGCTCTGTGCGATCTGTCGCATGGACCGCCTGCGGGTACCTTTAAACACCATATGTTCGAGAAAATGCGAGATGCCGCTTTTCCCGGTTCCTTCGTCCCTCGAACCTACGTCGACCCACAGGCCGACGGAGACAGACCTGACGGTAGGGATGGATTCGCTGACGACCCTGATCCCGTTGTCTAGTATAGTTTTTTGGAAACGTGTCCCGCCGGAAGATTTGTGCTGGTGTGCCTTCGATTGATGAGTCATTCCGGATGAAGAATTACCTTAAAAATCCTCAAAATTATTCAGATTAGGGTAAAAGATAGCATATTTAGGTATAAGAATCAAGGAAAGAAATCGTCCGGGGGCTGCGGAGTTCCGGTATATCACTACTCTATTCGGGGTACATGTGCGAAGATGAGCGAGCGGATTTTTGCGATCACCATATCGATCGCCACGCGGTTCTCTCCCCCTTTCGGAATGATGATATCCGCCCATCGTTTCGACGGCTCCACGAATTCGAGATGCATAGGCTTCACGGTAGAGATATATTGATGTATCACCGAGTCGAGCGAACGACCCCGCTCGACGATATCTCGTTTCAGCCGTCTGAGCAGACGCTCGTCGTCGTCCGTATCGACGAAGATCTTGATATCCATTAATTCGCGAAGCTCTTTCTCCACGAAGATAAGAATGCCTTCGATTATCAGAATTTCCGTCGGGTTGATGCGTACCGTCTCTTTCATCCTGCTGTGAGTAGCAAAATTATACATCGGTTGATCAAAGGATGACCCCTCCTTAAACATCCGGATGTGTTCGATCAGCATCGAGGTATCCAGCGAATCCGGGTGATCGAAGTTAATTTCGGCCGCCGACTTCACCCGGTATGTGGTTATGTCACGATAGTATGAATCATGCTGTACGACGGATATATAGATCCGGTCGAGATCGCCGATGATTGCGTTGGTAACGGTTGTCTTGCCGGAACCGGATCCTCCCGCAATGCCGATGATGATCGGTGCAATTGATTTATTCTGGTGAGACATTGAAAGCAATTTCCTGATCAGTTGAAGATGCGCAGGAGCGGATGCTACGAACCGGCATCCGGAGGTTTGTTCGTGCGTGTAAAAATACAGGTATTTACGTCCGTAGTCAACACTAGTTGTTTGCATACCGAAACGTTTTTCTTTATTTTCATTGACAACAAAACCGAAGAGTATGCCCGAACTAATCCTGCTTATCTCCGTTTCGATATATTTCATTTCATTTGTCCTGCTCACGGCGGGAATCCGCAAAGGAGACACGACGGATTTCCGCACGGGCGAACCGACCGTATCGGTTGTCGTCGCCGCGCGCAACGAAGAAAATACGATTGAACGCTGCATCCGGTCGATACTTGCCTGCGGATATCCCCGGGAGCGCCTGCAGGTCGTTCTCGTGAACGATTCATCGGACGACAGAACCGGCGAGATCATGCAGAAGTTCGCAGACGGGCGGGGAGTCGTCTATACCGAGACGAAACGATCTAATACCTCCGCTCGCGGTAAAGCGCAGGCGTTAGCGATCGGTGTCCGCGAGGCACAGAATGAGCTCATCCTCTTCACCGATGCCGATTGCGAAGTACCTGTCACCTGGATCAGGAAGCTCACCGGTTATTTCGATCCATCGACCGGTCTCGTAGGCGGATTTACGATGCTGAAATCGTCCGGATGGTTCGGGAAAATGCAGACGGTCGACTGGTTCTTTCTCTATTCGGTCGCTGCAGGTGTGATGGGATTGGGAAGACCCGTGACGGCAATCGGGAACAATCTCGCGGTACGAAGAGTGGCATACGATGAGACCGGAGGATACGAAAATCTTCCTTTCAGCGTTACGGAAGACTATATACTCGTCGAAGCGATCAGGAAAACCGGAAAATGGAGGATGAAATTTCCGCTCGATCCGGAGACCCTTGTAACGAGCCGGCCCTGCGGCAATCTGAATGAGCTCTTCCGCCAGAAGCATCGGTGGGCCACCGGGAGCGGTGATATGCAGGCCGGAGCATTCGCCGTTTTTTTGCCTTTATATCTTGTCCATCTGATGCTGCCGTTTTTTTTTATATTTCATATTCATCCGGCAATCGCACTTCTCTCTCTGGCCGTCAAGCTTCTGGCTGATGCGGTTCTGCTGTACCGTCCGCTGCGTCTCTTCAAGTTGCTGTCGGTATACCGGTACTTCCTGCATTTCGAGGCATTACTGACAGTCTACGTACTCATACTCCCCTTTCAGGTTTTATTTAAGAGGAAGGTCATTTGGAAAGAAAGAACTTATGATACGTAATGTTTTTCAGTTTATCCTGTTTATGGCCGCGGTTTCAGGAAAAGTCGTTGCAGACGAAAACGATTCCGGCGAATGGCGATGGCTGCCGTCGGGCATTACCTACCGTCCCGCTCTTGCAAGCGTTTACGAGCCGAGGGTGGGATTCACATACTTCGGAAAGGAAGGATTTCTACGACTGGACGTCGGCAGCGGGATAGACCTGATCGGCCGAACGTACAGGAGCGGGAACCTGGCAATCGGTGCGGAGTTCTTTATCTGGACGTTACTGGAGAGCTGGGAGAACTTTCATTTTCCCGTGATCGCGTCCGACTATTTCTTCGGAGTCAATATTTCTTATAACAAACCCGTCGACCGTGACGTAGTATCTGCTCGACTGCGTGTAACGCATATCAGTTCTCATTTTGTCGACGGCCACTTCGATAAAGAGAGCGGGAACTGGAGAGACGACAGGGAACCCCGTGTATACAGCAGGGAGTTCGTCGAATTTCTCGGATCGTATCAGGTCCAACGCGGACTGACCTATCGTCTTTACGGAGGAGGGATGTACCTGTTCAGTGTTACCCCATCCTGGCTCGGGAGGGTGTCGCTGCAGGCAGGAGTCGAGATACTCGCCGCAGCTCCCCGCAAACCCGTTACCCCGTACCTTGCATACGACATGCGGTTGATTGAACTCGATTCATGGTATGCCACGCATTCGGCGCAGATAGGTGTAAAGTTGGGTTACGCTTTCGGCAGGGGGATTGACATTTTCGGGGCGTATTTTTCCGGACTCAATGTACATGGGGAGTTATTCGATGCGAAGATCACATACTGGGGAGGCGGATTTAATCTTCATCTTTGAGGTCAAGGCGATGACGCAGGACGGCAACAGGTCAGGAAAATCATAGTCGGGATTATCGAACAACAGAAGCGGATCCGTTGAGGGCGAAGCGATATTTCGTTTAGCTCGAGAGCTTAACAAAAAAGCACGCGCCGGCATATAAGGCCGAAGCGTGCTTTTCAGTTTTACATCGGGGAACCCCACCCCGAGGATACAAACGCAGGTCGAACGTTATTCCGGTTGTCAGGGTCTTTGTCGTGACGCGATGATGCCGAGGCGTTTCAACCGGTAGCGCAGAGTCTGTTCGGTCATGCCGAGGAACTGTGCGGCTTTCGACTGATTGAATCCGAAACGTTCGAGTGCCCGTTCCACGATACCGCGTTCGATTATATCGAGCGACTTGTTGATCTCGAATTCCTGGCCCGTGAGGATGTTGTTGATCATCTTCACGACCTCGGTCTTCTCGTCCGTCAGTTCTGGCGGCAACGTGAACATTCCGCCTTGCGAGAACATTACAGATCGATCGATGACAGACTTTAACTCGCGGATATTTTCTCTCCATTTCTGCCGGACGAGCACGTCGATCGCATTGATGTCGATAACGGGCTCATCGATGCCGAGTTCGGCGCAGGCTTCGGTCGTAAAATAATCCACGAGCAGCGGAATGTCCTCCGGACGTTCGCGAAGAGGCGGCACCTCGATTCGCTCGAATGAGGTCAGTTCGTCCGCCAGCTCCTTCAGAATCTTATTTTTCTCCGTGAGTGTTTTCGGATCGTCCTTTGCGGTAATGACGAGACGAACGTCGACATCCTCACCGGCCGAGCCGCCTTCACGGTTCGTCTGCCGTTCGGCAATAAACCGGAGGATCTTCATCTGATTGCGGAGGCTGGCTTCTTCTATTTCTTCAACGATTACGGTACCGTTGTGGGAAAGTTCGAAGAGTCCGCGCCGTGAGGTATTCGGCATTCCCTGTGTACCCTTCTCATGTCCGAAGAGAACCGTGCTCAGCTCCTTATCGTCAATGACGGCAAGGTTGAGAGACATGATGGGGCGAGACGTATCACCGTCGCTGCCGAGACCATGGATGTTGCGTGCGATGGCTCCTTTACCGGTTCCGGCTTCGCCGATGACGAGCACGTCCTCATGGGTTCTGGCAAGCTTTTTTATATGCTTGATCAGATTCATGACGGCTTTGCTTTTACCGATGATCGGATACTCCAGGTTCTGTACCCCCGCCAGATTTTTCTTGGAAGTATTTTTATTTTTGGCCATATTGCGTTTTATTTATTTTGAGTAGTTGGTTTGATTCTGAAAATCCACAATAGAATTCTTTTCCATCTGCTGTCCGGTTTCTCACCGTTTTGATCTACCCGGTGCAAGTAAGCGGCCAACAAGCGTTTGCGAGTTAAAAATATAAGATAGAACAAAATTATCAACCCAATCACGCCAACGACTAATACGTTCAGGGCTAGAAACCAACTGCTGTTCATAAAATTCACCTTGGACGGAGGAAATAAACCGTAATCTCAACCCGAAGAACAGCGTAATAAGTGCAAGGATCGCCAACGAAAGATACTGTCCCAGGACTAAAAATTCCATGAACATCGCCCATTCGACACTCCGAACATATGCCCACGAATGAAGCGATTCCAATGAGACAAATATAAGTAATAAAAACATTATTTTCTCAATATACGCTCCCTGTGGGGGATCTTTCTTGAACTGATAGGCAAAGAATAAAATTATAAACAGTATCGTAAATGTGTTTATCAAGACATTAGCCTTATTCAACGGTTTCATGAGAAGGGTAATATAATTATTGCCCTCAACGTATGGCAATAACTCCTTCACCCGTTCTCTTTTTTCCTCAGGATAAAGAACCCCGATTTTCTTGTCACCCTTCCACACATTAAGGATGATACTCTCTGATATATCCTCCATTGTTGGAATCTGGCCATTTTGTTCGAGCAGTTGGCCGTAGGCTATGTCAATGATGCCAAAATCCTTTAAATCAGGTGTATTGTAAAGATATTTAGCATCCTTTAGGAAAGGCCCATAATACGTAGAAGCTGAAAACGAGACTATAATAATTGTTATAGAATACTTAAGGAAGAGATTTCGTTGTCTAAATAACATATCTACAACCAAATAAACTACAACAAAAAAGAGAAGAATATGATATATGATGGTACCGTATTGATAATGATAAAATTGTGAATACGGATCCTGAGTGAAAAGTGTTATACCGGTTAATGGATAGATCGCAGTTATTATAAAATATGACGAAAATATAACGAAATTCAGGAATAAGAACTTATTATTTCGGTTCTTTTCTCTAATTACTATGAAAATCGAAATTACAAAAATAGTCAAGAAAAAGAGATTTGTGATTATACTGACGGAATTGATTTGATTATGAGGGAGCATAAAAATAGACAGATAGAGCAAGATTGCAGCTCCCCAACCATAATATATTAACTTATTACCAGACCACATTTGATTATTCAAAATTTATTATATATTAATGAAAATATGTGTTATTCTGCAGATATTTACGAATCTTTTATTTTTATTGTTATCGCCGAAGCTACTTGAAATTAAACATTTTAA
>CAZBUK010000057.1:0-24728 GCA_964495085.1 uncultured Ignavibacteriales bacterium | reverse complement strand
CTTCTGTCTCCTGTCTCCTGACTTCTGTCTTCTGACTTCTGTCTTCTGACTTCTGTCTTCTGACTCCTGTCTTCTGTCTCCTGACTTCTGACTTCTGACTCCTGACTCCTGTCTCCTGACTTCTGTCTCCTGCCTCCTGTCTCCTGTCTCCTGACTTCTATCTCCTGACTTCTGTCTCCTGACTTCTGACTCCTGACTTCTGACTCCTGACTCCTGTCTCCTGTCTCCTGCCTCTTGATCTCCGACCTCCTAACACACAACAAACAACTCCTCAGAAATACAATCCGTACACCACCATACCCGGTCTGATGCGGATGCCGGGCGATGGAAACTTGATCAGATCGAGTCCCTCCCAGAGTCTGCGCAGGAACCAGTTTGAGCCGGGGAGTTCCTCGAAATTCAAATCGAGGGCGAGGTAGAATTCGGTGTACTCCCGGTAATCTCCGAGCGACCAGCCCGCCGCGATGTTGACGAGACGCAGCCAGCGGGGAGCGTTGAGAAAATCATTGGCAAGATTTCCCGCACGGAACGCAATCCAGTAGGTGTGTCCCTCGTAGTCGTCGATCCAGGATTCGACGGCGGTCCTATTGTCTCCGAATCCGCGGTTGATCAGGCGGTCCGAAGGATAATACCCGAACTTCATCTGGAAGTACTGCAGCGGACGTACGTAGTACCTGGCGACGAACAGCGCGGCTCCTGCGAAATCGCCGATCACATCGTAGCGCTCGAAACCCCACCGCGTCGAAAAGCCGTCCTGTATTTCAACGTACGTCTGGAATAGCAATCCGAGCGTTGCGCCGTACCAGAGTGCGCGGCTTTCGCTGTACCCCGTCCAGTTGATCATCCGGTAAAAGATAAAGCTCGCAAGGTAACCCGCGTAGACATGCCCGAGCTTGTCGAGGTTGCGGGCGTAGATCAGCGCCTCCTGGTAATGGAACGGTCCCCGTTGATCGCTCCACCAGGCATTTCGCATAAATTCGTTCACCGCAAAACCGACGCCGCCTATCACCCCTCCCACAACTGCAAGCCGGTGCGGATCGGGAGCATGGATCCGGTGCAGCGGCACGGCATCGTTATCGGGCAGGAATTCTGTAAGCGGCAGGAACTTTCCGGGAATCCGGTAACGCACGATGGGATACGACGCATATTTCAGCGGAGAGACGAATACCGGAGTGTCGGAGTATGGCGATGAAAGACTCGCAGAGACGGACGGGTACAAGGATTGAGCGCCGCTTCCCGAAACGATGCTCAGCAGCAGGAGTGTCAGGCAAATGTAACGCATATGCGGTTATTTCCTTCGTTCTGCTACGGGAGCCGTCTGAATCTGACGTCGTCGATCCAGGCGGATCCTCCTCCGAGTTCAAACTGTACGGATGCGCTCTTGCCGCGTCTCGGCACCCATGCCTCGTACTCGATGACTCCCCAGGAATCCGCTACCGTAATCGGATCGTAGATGTCCGTCTGCACCAGCACCGTATCGGCGCCCGAAAGGTTCCACCAAAGCACTGATACGGTAAGGCTTCCGCTTCCGGACACGGCGAAACTGAAAATGTGTCTTCCTCCCCGTTCAATCACGAATTTTTCGCTGGTGAGGGTCCCGGTTCCTTCCTCGGCGCGGATCAGGAACGACCGGAATCTGTCCACGGATCTGCTGGTGGTCGTATGTCCGGTCACGCTCTCGTCTGAGCCTACAAAATTCCAGTTCTCCTCCGGGACTTCCCGCCTGATTTCCGGATCCATATATTCAAACGAGGGATTCGGAATGAGATTTTTCAGCACGCGCTGACCCGATGCCGGATACACAACGAGAATGCACAACGACAAGTAAATCAGATGACTCATTCGTTTCATCGTCTAAGACCGTGCTTATGAATAACCTTTAAAAATTACGGGCGATCACACCCAGCGGTATGCGCTTCCTCGATCCTGTAACGGACGGCATATTTGAAGGTATCCCGTCAACCGTTTCGTTGGCAAGCACCGCAAAGCATACGGCTTCCTTTGCATCGACCGGCAGGCCGATCCGGTCGGAGGTGTATACCTCAGTCCCTTCGAAATAATCGGCGAGCGCCCGGCGGAAATATCTGTTCAGTGCGCCTCCGCCGCTGACAATGAGCTCGTCGAGTATGTCGCCTGTATTCACATAGCGGATATATGCATGGAATATCGACCATGCGGTGAACTCGCTGACGGTAGCGATCACGTCCTTCCGCGAACACCGCGGGGGGATCTTACGCAGAAGCTTTTCAATGAATCCGCTCCCGAACTCCTCCCTGCCCGTCGACTTCGGCGGCTTACGGTGAAGATACGGATGCTCGATCAGTTCCATGAACAACTCTTCGTTCACCCTCCCCCCGAGTGCGACGGCGCCGTTGCGGTCGAACGGTTTGCGGTAGAATTTCTGCATCAGCGAATCGACAACCATATTCCCCGGACCCGTGTCGAACGCGATCGTGTCGCCGATTGCACCTCTCGCGGGGAGAAAGGTGAAGTTCGCTATTCCCCCGATGTTCAACACCAATCTGTTCTTCTTCTCCGAACGAAAAAGAACGTAATCGACGTAAGGGACGAGCGGCGCACCCTCGCCTCCGAGCGCTAGGTCGGCGGATCTGAAGTTACCCACGACGGTACAGCCCGTGAGTGCGGAGAGCGTCGAGGGATCGCCGATCTGGAGGGTTGCCCCGAACCTTTTTCCGTAATGTTTCCCGCGTACGGGACGGTGATACATGGTCTGTCCGTGGCAGCCGATCAGGTCTACTTTCGCTGATGGTATGCCGGCCTTTCGCGCAGCTCTCGATACTGCACCGGCGTAATGATACGACAATGCCTGGTTGAGATCGTTTATCTCGTCGATCTTCGACGTTTCGGGGTGCGAGTTTCGCTTGAGCGTAGCGGCGAGATAGGGTGGAAACGCGATATGTACATGGCTGAGCAGCTTCCATGCAAGGTTGTCGTTCTTCCGGCGTATCCGCATCATGACGCAATCGATGCCGTCGAGAGACGTGCCGGACATGATGCCGGCAACGATCCGGGATGTACGGCCGGCGCTCATTCGGAGAATCTCCGCTGCGCTGCATGGGGCTGAGCGATCCGGCCGCGTTTTGCGAGCCGGCAGGAACGGTAATTGTTTCTCTTAGTCAAATTAATTATTTTCACATTACAATTCATGGAACTGTCGACGTCACCTGTAAGACTACTCTCGTTACGTCATGCTCCTCGGCGCTCACATGTCCATCAGCGGAGGCGTCTACACCGCCTTCGGTCGCGCGAAATCAGTCGGTTGCACAACCATGCAAATATTTTCGAAGAATAACAACCAATGGAGCGGCAAACCGCTTACTCCCGCCGACGTAGTAAACTACAAAAAGGAGGCGAAGAACTCAAGGATAGCTCCGGTCGTCGTGCATGATTCCTACCTGATCAATCTCTGTGCAAGGGACCGGTCGATACTGAAGAAATCCAGGGAAGCGTTCCTGGACGAACTTGAGAGATGCCGGGCACTCGGCATTCCCTATCTTGTCTTTCATCCCGGTTCGCACGTCGGCCAGGGGGAGGAGACGGGTCTGAAGAAAATCGCGGAATCGCTCAATAGAATACATGACAAAACGAAAGGAATGCGGGTAAAATCGGTAGTCGAGGTAACGGCCGGACAGGGCTCGAATCTCGGTTACCGTTTCGAGCAGATAAGGAAGCTCATCGATATGGTCGATATTAAAAGAAGGATGGGGGTGTGTCTCGATACCTGCCATATATTCGCGGCGGGTTACGATATATCCACCGAGTCGGGATATGAAAAAACCGTTCGAGAGTTTGACGATATCATCGGACTCGACCGGCTGCTTGTGATCCATCTGAACGATTCGAAAGGAATTCTCGGGTCGCGGCTCGACCGCCACGCACACATCGGAGAAGGTCACATCGGCGAAACGGGATTCCGCATGCTGATGAACGACAGCAGATTATCCGGTATCCCGAAAATACTCGAAACCCCGAAGGGAGAGGATATGCAGGAGGACATAATTAATTTACGGAGACTCCGGAGCTTCATACAAACATCCCCCGGTCCGCCGGACACCGGCTGATTGGCCGGTACAATTTCAGTTACCCGAAAGGAAATATCATATGGCTACAGTTGCAACGACGGCTTCGGGCGCGGTCATCGCCGCTCAGGCGATCGCCCAGGCGGCAAAAGCTTCCGGAGCAATCGTCAATCTCGATCCCGAGAATTTTACAATCATCGCTTCCAGGGCAAAGGACCCGCTCGTCGTCGTCGCATACGGCGGCTTCCTCAGCAAATCGTATCAGTATCTGCTCTCTTACAAGGGCATTTTTTTCTATACAAAATCACCGGTGGAGCTTTCTCTCCCCACCGGAGCGGAGACTGTATATGCCAAAACGATCTGGGTTCCCGGCTAAGTAGATTCCGGGATTTATCGATCGACGGCCTTCAATGGAAAATTGACCTTCACTTGTATCGGGCATAAACTGTTCGTACATTAAGGAATGCGGCGTACGAACGCGCGAGGAGATCGATCATGGCCGAAATGCAAACACTTCAGGATGTTTTAAGCGTACATACGAAGGAAGGAGAGCTGTATCGCCGGCTGGACGGAGAGAGGATCGAATGCTTCGCATGCGGTCACCGGTGCGTCATTCCCGAAGGAAGACCCGGCGTCTGCAGGATCCGTTTCAACGATGGCGGCAAGCTCATGGTCCCTTCCGGGTATGTCGGCGCACTCCAGATCGACCCCATCGAGAAGAAACCGTTTTTTCATGCCTTCCCCGGATCGAACGCGGTCAGCTTCGGGATGCTCGGCTGCGATTACCATTGCTCGTATTGTCAGAACTGGATCACGTCCCAGGCGCTGCGGGATCCCTCGGCGGTATCGCCGCCGCAGATGATCACACCGGAACGTCTCGTTCAGCTCGCCGTTCAGTCTAACGCTCCCGTCATGACAAGCACCTATAACGAACCGTTGATTACAAGCGAGTGGGCGGTCGAGATCTTCAAGCTTGCCCGCCGGCATGGTATAACCGGATCCTACGTCTCGAACGGCAACGGCACTCCCGAAGTGCTCGATTACATCAGACCGTTTGTGGATCTCTATAAGATCGATCTCAAGGGTTTCAACGATAAGAATTACAGGAAACTGGGGGGTAAACTCGAGCATGTCCTCGAGACCGTCAGGATGACCTACGAGAAAAAGTTCTGGGTCGAAATCGTCACGCTGATCGTTCCGGGCTTTAACAGCTCCGACGGCGAGCTTCGCGATATCGCCCGCTTCATTGTCTCGGTCTCACCGGATATTCCCTGGCACGTGACCGCGTTTCATCAGGACTATAAAATGACCGATCCGGACAATACAACGGTCCGGGATATTGTCCGCGCCGCGGAGATAGGCTATTCCGAGGGACTGCATTTCGTCTACGCCGGTAATCTCCCCGGCCAGGTCGGGAAATTCGAGAATACCTTCTGTCCATCCTGCAGCACGGTACTGATCGAGCGGTGGGGATTTAACGTAAAACGGAACATACTCGCCGACGGGCAGTGTCCGAAATGCTCCGCTGTCGTGCCCGGCTACTGGTCGAAAAAAGTGATCGAAGCGAAACGAATTGAAAATCAGTTATGTTGAGATACTATATGTTACCGCACCGAAAAAATGCAAGGGCCAGAAATATTTTAGACATCCGGAGGAACCTATGAGTGCAGCAAGAAATATAACCGCAGCGGTCGTCTGCAGTTTGATTCTCATATCGTTTGCAGACGGTCAGGTTCGTAAAACCGAAGAGAGTTACCGTACGTATGTATATTCCGAATCGAACGCCGCATTCCACGCCGACCGTTACTCCGCCAGCGCCAGGTTCGTTCCGAACGTCACCACCTTCGGCAGCGGAGGCGTTGCATACTACTCGCTCCCCTCCTTCGGCACGGTCAGCTGGCATTTCGGATTCGGATTGTACGGGCTGACCGACCTCCCCGACAGGTTCTATCGCGGAACGCTGGTCGACCAGCGGGCGCTTGCGGTACCGCTCTATACGGGGATCAAGTATGATCTTCTGAGGACCGCCGGAGAGACTATCGATCTGACATTATTCACCACCCTCATCGGCGGACCGGTCTTCGGCATGCAGATGCCCGCTACTTCGGACGTCCGCAGCGACCTGGCGGCAATGCAGCTTCGGTGGGGATTAGGGGGTCAGAGCATGCTCGGCGTGGAGGTAATGTTCGGTGAATACTGGTCGGGCTATATGCAGGCCGGCGTCGATATGATCGGATTTACCCGCGATCTCGGCGGGAAATCTGCTTACTTCGGTCCGGCATTCGGTTTGGGGATCGGGAGAGTCATCGGCCGCTAAGACTGTTTGCCTTTTCGTTTCAGATGAGGAGGTTCATATCCCCGGTACGTATCGAAGCGTGAATCGTAGAAGACGATATTGAAATCCTTATCGCGCAGCGTTCCCCCCGAGGGATAGAGATAATAATCTTCAATCACGCCGGTCTTCTCCTTCGCCGGTCTGCCGTTCTCCGAATAGAATCTCACCTTGTAATAACCCAGTTCGTACGGCGCGGTTTCGAGCTGGGCTATTAAATTTTCGTCCGTCAACAGATACCTGTCTTCTGTCTCTTTCATTACTCTCGTACTTTAACTCACGCACAGTTTTATGAAGCCGGATGAGATCCGTTTACGGCGGGGAAGTACCGTTCAGAGCGATGGAGATTCTTCTGGCCGCTATCTCTCAAATGAATCGGGACGGATCAGGAGCAGGATTGCGGATTGCGGAACGATGAGATACTGCTTCTCTTCATATTCAATCTCGATCGCGGATTCGCGGAGAAACAGTGCATAATCTCCCTCCTCTGCCTGCAGCGGAATATACTTCACCGGATCTTTCGGCGTTGTCGACCACGGTTCCTGATCGATATAGTTCGGATTGGCGACCGGATACCCCGGACCGACCTGTACGATGTAACCCCCCTGTACTTTCTCCTTCTCTTTGACCCCCGGAGGAAGATACAAACCCTGCTTGGTCTGATCCTGATCCTTATCGGCGAGAATGAGTACCCTGTCTCCCACAACTACCAGCTTTTTCCGCGTACTTATATGCATACCCTGTCTTTTCGTTGTTCATTAAATCCGGAGGACACATAATAAGAAAAAGAGCCTATAAATGAAACAATCCCGTTAAAAACTATGTTTAACCGATATTCCCTTAGCGCAGTTTGTTTCTTTACTTACCGGAGGAATAATCGAATGTATCTCTTTCTCAGAATCATGCTCGTTATCGCGATCGCTCTCGCCGCATGTGCCGCAGACCCGGGCGGTCAGCCCTCCATCGGCAATCCTGTTGTCGGAGACCCGCCGCAGAAGGTTGAAGATACCTTTATTCCCAATCCCCCGAATTATACTGTGGAAACGTGGATAGAGGGTTTGGAAATCCCCTGGGCGCTGGTCTTTCTTCCGGACGGAAGAGCGCTGGTTACGGAACGTCCGGGCCGCATACGAGTGATCAGAAACGGGACGCTGCAAAACAGGGTCTATAAAAGTATACCGGAGGTGGAGCACTCCGGAGAAGGAGGGTTGATGGGACTCGCCGCGCACCCCGAGTTCCCCACTCAGCCGTTTCTCTATATCATGTATACATATCGGGAAAACAATACGTTGTATAACCGGGTGGACAGACTCCGTGATATGGGCAACACCGCCGTTTTCGATAAAACCATTGTGGAGAAAATTCCCGGCCATCGCGTCCACGACGGAGGAAGGATCATGTTCGGCCCCGACGGAATGCTCTACGTCTGTACGGGGGACATCTGGCAGGCGCACATAGCACAGGAGATTAATAATCTCGGCGGTAAGATTCTCAGGTTTACACCAGACGGCGGGATTCCTGACGACAATCCGTTCACGGGATCGCCTGTATACTCGCTCGGCCACCGGAATCCGCAGGGTCTCGCATGGCATCCGGAAAGCGGATCGCTCTTCTCCTCCGAGCATGGACCCTCGGGCGAATTCGGTCTTCGCGACAAGGACATCGTCAACGTCATCATTAAGGGTGGAAACTACGGATGGCCGTTGGTAGTCGGAGACGCTAATGTCGAACCCTATCTCGATCCGATCATCATGTGGCCGCGGGCAACTCCACCCTCAGGCATGACTTTTTATAACGGGAAATTATATGTCGCAACGCTGGGAAGCCAGGCGCTCATCCGGATCGATCTCCGGAAACAGGAGGATACCTACGAAGTTACCGCTATCGACCGTCTCTTCGGGGAAAACTGGTCACGGGGAACGCACGGACGGCTTCGCGACGTGGTAGTAGGGCCCGACAATGCTTTGTATGTGTTGACTAATAACCGCGACGGTAGAGGACGGCCGAAATCGGGCGACGACAGAATACTGAGATTAACTCCCGTCCCTTAAAACGGTGCGTGGTATGCGGTCTTCAAATTACCGTAGAGATAAGCGGTAGGTAGTTGTAAGGTTGTCCGCTTTCCCGGAGAACCGAAGCAGGTAATCACTGGAGCGACGATCCGCACCGGGATCAGCGCGTGTGGTGGTATGCATGGATCACATTGCCCTCGTAATCAATAAAATATAAATTCATGCCTTCAGCCGTCAGTCTCACGAGTGCAAATCCCGACACCGATGCGCTGAAAATTGTCTCCGGGCCTGTACCCGTTTCCCGGACAGCCGAACCCGCTCCAGATATGATATAATGGGTTTTCCCCGGGGGCTTCAGGTGCTGCAGATCATGCTCATGTCCGCAGAAGTAAACATCCACCCCATGTTTTTCGATGAGAGGGTTCAGATCCCGCAACATATCTCCGTTGTTGCCGTACGCCGGACTTCCCGAATATATCTGATGATGTCCGACGACGATATTCCAATTCAACGACTCATAGGTGAGTAGACTGTCGAGCCAACGAAGCTGAACCTGGCGATCGATCCCTTCCAGCGGCGGACCGTAGCGGCTGTCACTATAATATGCATTGATGAACTGGTTCGAGTCGAGCATGATAAATCGCACACCGGTGGTATCGTCGATCTCTTTGACAAACGTATAATATCTCGACGGAAACGTCCAACGTTCACTGATATGAGAGTATTCGATCTGCGCCTGCCAGTTGCCGCGGATGTCGTGATTCCCGAGGACCGGATACCAGGGGATCATAAGCGCCGGGTGGTTGTAGATATCCTCGAAAGATATCTGCCAATGCGGATCCGATATGCTTTCTACGCCATCGTTATAAAAATTGTCTCCCGTGGTAATCACGAAATCAACATTTGATTGAGCCGCGGCGATCCCCATCTGCCAGCCGACTTCTGCCTGGCGGTGAACGCCCGCCCTCCCCCAATCCCCGAGTACGATAAACGTTTGCGATACCCTTGTTGGATCGGGGAGAACGTCGATAAAAGTCAGCGGCTCGTTAGTTGTAGGAGAAAAGGTGGTGCCGCAGCCTTCAAAGAGTAACGGCAGCAGAAGTACTATACCGGTAAGCGATATTGTGAACCTGGTGTGCCGAAGCTGAGAGATGACCCCGTACATGTAGATCCTTTTTAGTACCGTTGATTTCAGGGAGAAGGACGTCGGTCGGTCACGTGGGAAGTGCGAACGGTTCTCCGTCTGACGGTCCGAATGTGCCGCGCTCGGGAAACACTAAGCTGTAATCGCAATATAATGAAAAGGAATCTACAGTTACAATAACGTCAACGAACCGTCAACCGCAGGCCTGGCATAGACTGAATAGAGTCTTAATACAGCATATGACCGGTGTGGATTTGAGTGTAAAATATCCGCTGTTTCATATAAACAGGGGCTGTTCCCTATGAGTCCTGATCCGGAATAATTACACGAACTCCTTGATAATATTTATTTTATAAAAACGTAACGTGGAGATAATATATCTATGGCCGGAATTCACTATTTTTATAGGTTTATGTATATTCAACATACGACAACGTCTAACACCCGATCCTCATATCCCATACGATGGCAAAACCCTGGAAGATACGCTCACTAAACCCCGACAAGCCACTTCAAGTATGTCTGAGACGCATCCTCTTCACCCGACTGCGAGAAGCGTTCTCATACGAAGAGGGGACATTGCAGGGCAACCGGAAAGCGCTCCATGATATGCGTGTGGCGGTTCGCCGAATACAGTCGGTCTTCAGAACATTCAGAAATGTTTTTCCGGATAAAGAATATAAGAAACTCTACGCGGATCTCAGAACCCTGGTCCGCATCCTTGGACGCGTAAGAGAGATCGATGTGTTCATCGGTACTCTGGAGAGATTCGCACAATCCGCCGGATCCCGGGATGCAGAGGCCGTCCGGTTGCTCATTGCCAGGCAGCAGGTTGCCCGCGAGAACGAGCAGCTGAAATTGCTGGAGACAATTCGACATTTGCACGAGAGCGGGTTTTACGGTTCAATGCATTCGTTCATTGAGGAATCACTCTAGTTTAGGAGATTTTTCGGATCATCGCCGCGCTGAATATTCCTGCATCGCGCCGGGATGAGGAGATATCCGATCGTGTATGGCACAGCGTTGGAAGATCAAAACCAAAAAGAGCTTTCGCGAGAACGCATACATAACGCTCCCGGCGATGTATGACCGGATGATGTCCTATGCGGAAAAAGTTATCGATCATCCCAATCTGAAGGAAGAACTCCACCGCATGCGGATAGCCGGAAAACCTCTCCGCTATGCGATGGAGATCTATGAGACGATCTTCGGCGAGACATTCCGGAAAAAACTTGAAGAAGTAAAACACGTGCTCGAGCTCATGGGCGATATTCACGACTGCGATGTGAACATTCCGGTGCTTCGCGATTATCTCCGCGAGATCGTGCTGTTCAATAAATCCGTTCCCGACCGGAAACAGACCTTACCGACACGCTTGCTACGCTCGATGATCGCCGACATGAGAAGCGAACGGATTGCGAAATTCAACGAGTTGTGTCCTGTATTAAGAAGCTGGAATGAACGGAACTACCGGGAAGAACTGATCGCTTCAATGGAATCCTGAATCCTATGGAACTCTACATCCTCCGCCATGCAATAGCAATACCGAGGGGGACGCCGGGTTATCCGGACGACGACCGGCCACTTACAGAAGACGGCATCATAAAAATGAAACGGGCCGCGGTGGGAATCGCACATTTGATTCCGTCGCTCGACATTACCCTTTCGAGTCCGCTCAAACGCGCCTTTCATACCGCACAGCTTGTCGCAGAAGCATTCGGGAGCGGATCGGAGGTCGGCATATGCAAGGACTTGCTCCCCGGTACGCCTGCAAAGCGAACCCAGTCGGCGATATCTGAATTCGCCGATGTACGGCGAGTACTCATCGTCGGACACGAACCGGATCTCGGTCTGCTTGCCTCTGTGCTCATCGGTGCCGCGGGGCCGGCTATCGAGTTTAAAAAAGGTGCGCTTTGCAGGATCGACATAGAAGATCCGATGAGGAACGGGACCGGCGTTCTCCTCTGGCATCTCCAGCCGAAGCACCTCCGTTCGCTCGGCAAGTCCAAATAATCCTGCGCTGGGAAGCATCGGCCATAGATAAGCGCGATGTATGTGCAGAACTGCAATAATCATTCATTCCATTGGGAGTTGTAGCGAACCTGAGGAAACTACTATGCGGAATAATTTCGAGAGACAAAACCCTTACCCCGGTCTGCTGATCATCGTTGAGGGTATCGACGGTTCGGGTAAATCGACGCAGATTCAACTCCTGCAGAAATGGCTCCTGAGTCTGAATTATCGCGTATTCTTCACGGAATGGAATTCATCGGCGCTCGTGAACGAAACGATCCGCCGGGGGAAGAAGAAGAACCTGCTGACACCCACGACGTTCAGTATTCTGCACGCAGCCGATTTCGCAGACCGTCTCATGCATCTCATCATTCCGCCGCTGAAAGCGGGCATGATCGTGCTTGCCGACCGGTATGTGTATACGGCATTCAGCCGCGATGTAGTCCGCGGCGTGCATCCCGACTGGGTCCGGAATCTGTACAGCTTTGCGGTAAAACCCGATCTTGCCTTTTACTTCAAGGTGCCGATCGAGATCTCGCTGAAACGGATCTTAGGCGGACGCGCCAAGCTCAAATTTCACGAGGCCGGGATGGATCTCGGCTTAAGCGATAATCCGGTTGAAAGTTTTCAGATCTTTCAATCGCGGATACTCGACGAGTACGATTCCATCTCTGCGGAATACGGCATGACGGTCGTCGACGCCGTCAAATCCATACATTCGCAGCAGGAACTCGTTCGTAAGATGGTCAAGAATACCATGGTCGACTATAACCCGCTCGTTTATATCCCAGAACAACGGACTTCGTATGACTCAACAGAATAATTCCTTTTACGGAGCAGGACTGCCCTATCTCGACGTCTCCGACCTGACCGGAAAACTGATCGTGATCGAAGGAACCGACGGTGTCGGACGGTCAACCCAGATCGAAGATATCAAGCAATGGCTCGAGATTCGGGGATACGGGGTGATCACGACGGGATGGACCAGGTCGAGTCTGCTCGGCAGAACGATCGATAAAGCGAAGGCAGGTCACAGTCTGAACGTACACACGTACATTCTGCTCTACCTCGCAGATTTTGCAGACCGGCTGGAACATGAAATCATCCCCGCACTGAAAGCCGGATTCGTTGTGCTCGCCGACCGTTATGTCTATACGGCATTTGCGCGCGCAATCGTTCGCGGAGCGGGGCGCGACTGGGTCCGACGCATCTACGGTATTGCGCTGAAACCCGACGCGGTGTTCTATATGAAAGTCGGCATCGAAGATCTGATCCCCCGCGTCATCAGCAGCGACATGCTCACCGAACGGTACTGGGAGGATCAGTCGGGAGAAGGAATGGATTACTGGGAATCGGGTATGGACCTGAAACTCGGAGAGGATTTCTACGACAGCTTCGTCGAGTATCAGAAAAAACTGCTCTCTGAATTTGACATTATGCAGAAAGAATTTGATTTTAAAGTCGTTGACGCTTCCGGAAATTCCGAGGAGGTCAACCGGGAATTAAAAAAGGGAATCCTTGCTGTACTCGAGTAATGACTACATTCCAACGTCTCGCCGCAATCGATATCGGAACCAATTCCTTTCACCTCATCGTCGTCGAGGTGAACAAAGAGAACCTGTCGTATAAGGTCGTCGACAAAGAGAAGGTCGTCGTCCGGCTCGGTTCGGGGAAGACCGATATGAAGCATGTTTCCGAAGAAGCGATGGAACGAGGTATCGGCACCCTGAAGAAGTTCAAGGCAATCGCGGAACAACCCGGCGTCATCATACGGGCGGTGGCTACCAGCGCGGTTCGGGAGGCGCTGAACAAAGCCGAGTTCGTCAGGCGGGTAAGACAGGAAACGGGGATACGCATCGAGGTCATCTCCGGCTTTGAAGAAGCCCGGCTCATTTACCTGGGAATTCTGCAGGCCCTGCCGGTCTTCAACCGGAAAGTGCTGACCGTCGACATCGGTGGAGGAAGTACGGAATTTCTTGTCGGGTTAAAGGGAAACGTCTCTTATGCCAATAGTATCAAACTGGGAGCCATCCGGCTGACACAACGGTTCTTCGCGAACGGCGAATTCTCCGAAAAATCGGTCGATCGGTGCCGGAAATACATTTCCGGCGAGCTCACCCCGATCGTCCGGGATCTTCGGCGGTACCGGTACGAAACGGTAATCGGCAGCTCGGGAACCATCCTGACAGCTGCAAAAATCGCACTTCTGCAGCGGGGAAATTCGGGCGCGTCTTCCCTTAACAATATATCGTTCTCCCGCAAAGAGCTCGAATCGGCCGTGAATCTGATTGTCGGTACCCGGGATACGAAACAACGTTCGAAAATCAAGGGACTCGATGAGAATCGGGCGGATATTATCGTGGCGGGGATTCTCATTATCGAACGGATATTTGAGCTGCTGAAGCTCAAATCCATGACGGTTTCCGACTTTGCACTTCGCGAGGGACTGGTATTCGATACAATCCGGAAAAAATATAAGATCCGGAAAAGAAATCATCTCGACGGTATCAGGCTGAAGAGCGTCCTCGCGCTCGCCGAACGGTATAGTTACGAGAAGGATCATTCGACCCAGGTGGCGCGGCTTGCGCTCAGCATTTTCGATCAGACAAAAAACCTGCATGCGCTCTCCAACGGCGAGAGGGATTATCTCGAAGCCGCAACGCTTCTGCACGAAATCGGCCTCTACATATCGCATTCCTCGCATCATCGTCATTCATACTATCTCATTCGCAACGCGGATCTGCTCGGCTTCACGGATAATGAAAAAGAGATCATCGCGAACGTGGCACGGTATCACCGGAAGAGCCATCCCAAACCGAAACACGAACCTTTCAACGGACTTTCCCCCGAGGAAAAAGAAATCGTGACGAAACTATCGGCAATTCTCCGGATCGCCGACGGACTGGACCGTACTCATTCCGCATCGGTGAAGAAGATACGATGCATGACGAAGAACGGAACTATAACTTTTGCGTTACAACATTACAAAAAAACTCCCCTAGATCTCGAGATCTGGGGGGCCGAACGCAAGCAGGAATTGTTCGAGAATACATTCGGCGTGGAGGTGAAATTCCGGCCTTCCACAAACTGACGGGGCTCCGCGATCCGGCGGGTCGACGGTGTGGGAATGGGCACGGATAATGACTTTTTAGTCGGCAATACATCTGACCAAAATAAAATATAAAGAATGTTGAATGATTCAGGTCCACCAAGCCGAAATCGTCGGGGTTGTGGGGTGGAGACGATGGTGTGCGTTTTGACTCCCGCACCGTTTTGTGGTGCGGGAATCAACGGCTTGTGCGGTGAGAAATCATTCGTGAATAATTATTTTGGACACCAATGAGACGGCAATCTAATTTTATATCCTGAGGAGAAAAATATGGGCAATCAAGGGAAATTCGATAAACTCACGACGGGGTTGAACCGCAGGAATTTTATAAAGACATCTGCTGCATCGGCGGTATTCCTCGGATCAGGTCTATGGACGAACGATGCAGCCGCCGGGATAAAGCCGCGATCCTCCGTTGCCGAAGGGCTGGCGCGTAATATCATATTCCTGGTGAGCGACGGAATGAGCAGCGGCACGCTCGCGATGGCGGATTTAATGCTGCAGCGACGCGACGGCAGGCGGTCGCACTGGATGAACCTTTACGAGGAAAACCGTTCCCATCGCGGACTCATGGATATGGCGTCGCTCGACTCGATCGTTACGGATTCCGCCGCTGCATCCGCCTCTTGGGGAGGCGGGAAACGGGTCAACAACGGGAGTCTGAACATCGCCCCCGATGGAACATGGCACAAACCTATCCTGCGGGTATTTCAGGATGCGGGCAAGGGGACCGGCCTCGTCACGACAACGCGTATGACGCATGCGACTCCAGCCGGTTTCTCCGCAAACGTTCCTTCCCGCGGCATGGAGGATGAGATCGCGGAGCAATATTTCGATCGGCGATATGATATTCTCATGGGCGGAGGCTCGCGGCATTTCTCGCCGGAACGCCGTGCCGATAAACGCGATCTCTTTGCGGATTTTTCGCAGAACGGATATCATGTCGCCCGCACCAAGCAGACGCTCTTCGATCTCCCAACCGATCAGAAACCCGTACTCGGCATCTTCTTCGACGATCATGTCCCCTATACCCTCGATCACCTGAATACGCCCGAGTACCGTGAACGGATTCCCACGCTTGCGGAGATGGCTCAAATTGCACTCAACCGGCTTTCAAGGAAAGGGAACGGATTCATACTACAGGTGGAAGGAGGCAGGGTCGATCACGCGGCACACGGGAACGATCTCGGGGGTTTGATATTCGATCAGATCGCATTCGACGATGCCGTCGGCGTCGCCCTCGAATTCTACGCCGATAATCCGGACACGCTCATCATCATAACTACCGATCACGGAAATGCGAATCCCGGACTGAACGGAGCCGGTTCCGGGTACCGCGATTCCAATACGAACTTCGACAGCATTCAGAAATTCAAACATACGAATAACTGGATACTCGCCGGTTTATCCGGCGATAGTACCGTCGAACAGGTGCGGGAGCGCATCGAGGAAGCGACTGCCCACCAGATCTCTGCAACACAGGCGCAAATCCTTCTCGATGCCTACAACAGACTCTATGAACCCGTTTACGGAATAATGAGATCGCAGTTCGCTGTGCTCGGCCAGATTCTCGCAAACTACACCTCCGTGAACTGGGTCGGCGACGCACACACCGCAGACTATGTCGAGCTGACCTCGATAGGTGCCGGCAGCGAGTCCATCGGGGCGTTCACCCGGAATACGGAATTATTCGACCTTATGGTTACGGCGGCCGGGGTTCAGGCCGCAGTCCAGGATTAACCACCGTGCGGAATTGATTTCCGCCGCCGATTGTTCTATCAGGTAACGTTGTGTCTTCGCCGTTCGCGGCGGCGACATGACCACTCATGTTCAATAATACATTTCCCGCAAATAGTTGATGAAACGTATATTACTGGTTCTCATTCCTATCGCCGCACTGGCGCTGCATACCGCAGCTCAGTTCGGTTTTCCCGGGGCCTCATCGGGAGATAAAATTACCGCGGAATCGTTCCTCTCCGTCGACAACGTTCATCCCGGAGCGGAGTTCTATGCCGCGATCCGCCTTGACATAGAACCGTCGTGGCATATAAACGCACATATCCCGACCGAAGATTATCTCATCGGAACGGTCGTATCGTTCGACCCGAATCCAGGTTTTCAAACCACCGGCATGCATTATCCGGATGCGAAGAGCTACCGGTTCGCCTTCGCCGACGACGAACTCGACGTCTATGAAGGCAGCATCTACATCTTCATGAAACTTCTTGCCGCACGTGATACCGAACCGGGTGTACACCGCCTTACCGGGATACTGACCGTTCAGGCGTGCGACGATCAGGTTTGTCTCGCTCCGTCTGATGTACCGATCCCGGTCGATATACGGGTCGTCGGCCTCGAAACGCCGGCGGGACAGATCAACACGGATATCTTCACCTCCGAGGCAATCGGTAATATCGGTGAACTTTCCATGGCGAAGAGGAACGACGGCAGCGAGGCGTTAGGCGCATTGTTCGATGAAGGGAACCTGCTCATTGCATTCGGGGCGATCTTTCTCATCGGACTCGCCTTGAATCTGACTCCATGCGTCTATCCGATGTTGACGGTTACCGTTTCGGTTTTCGGGGCACAGACCGATAGCAATACGCTCAGGGTATTCTTCAGAGCGCTCGTCTACGTCCTCGGCATCGCGACCATGTACAGCGTTCTTGGAGTGGCGGCGGCATTGAGCGGCGGTCTCTTCGGGGGGATATTACAATCCACATGGGTTATGATCGGTATCGGGACGCTCTTCTTCCTGCTGGCATTGAGCCTGTTCGGATTGTACGAGATACAGCTGCCATACTGGCTCACCAGCAGATTGGGAGGTACGCACACGGCAGGGATTCTCGGCATTTACGTATCCGGCCTGGTCGTCGGGATTTTCGCTGCGCCATGCATCGGTCCCCCGATCATTGCGCTGCTCGCATTGGTCGGACAAAAGGCGGATCCGCTTTTCGGATTTGCCGCGTTCTTCATTCTGAGTCTCGGTCTCGGTCTCCCCTATCTCATACTCGGTACTTTTTCGGGTCTCTTGAGCAAACTTCCGAAATCGGGCGCCTGGATGGATTGGGTAAAGAAATTGATGGGAATCGTGCTGATCGGTGTCGGCTTTTTCTATATTTCGCTCGCCGTCAACCCGCAATACATCTATATCCTTATCCCGATCACGCTGGTAATAGGAGGCGTGTATCTTGCATTCATCGAACGTTCGCGGACGGGCAGAAAGGTATTCCCGTGGGTCAAGCGTTTGGTCGGGACCGCAGCCGTTGCCGGCGGCATATTGTTTTACCTTGCAGGTCAGAAACCGGCCATCGAATGGGAGGCGTACTCGGCGGAACGTCTCACCTCCGCCCGTGAAGCCGGAGATCCGGCGATTCTCTATTTTTCGGCAAGCTGGTGTATTCCCTGTCTCGAACTCGACCGGCTCACCTTCACCGATCAGGAGGTCATCGACCGGATGAGCAGCATGATGCTTCTGAAGGTGGATCTGACGAATTTCGATTCGCCTTCATCGCAGGAATTACGGACGACCTATAACATTGCCGGAGTGCCTACCATCGTTTTCTTAGGGGGGAACGGTGAAGAGATCGAATCGATAAGAATCGTCGGATTCATACCGGCTTCCGATCTGCTGCAGCGGGTCGAAACCCTGACGACCCGGATCGCGGAGGCGGGACGGACGCATTGAACATATGTTCCGTCGCCTCCGATCACACTTGAAACAACTCCGTTAGCTCTGCGACCGATCGGACCGTATAGGTCGGCAGCGCCGCGGTAATCTCTTCCGGTTTTCCGTATCCGTACAAGACGCCCACCGAATCGATGCCGTTCTCCCGGGCGCCGAGTATATCGTGTTTTCGGTCGCCGATCATTATGGATTTCTCCCTGTGTTCGTCCCCCGTCTGTTCGAAGACCCTCCGAATGATATCGCTCTTCACGCTGATCGAGCCGTCGAGAGAGCTCCCGGAGACTATCCCGAAGTACTCACGAATGCCGAATAGCTCGAGGATACGAAGCGCGTAGACCTCCGGTTTCGAAGTTGCGAGCACGAGATTCTTTCCGGATTCCCTGACCCGCCCGAGCATCTCTGCTACCCCGGGATACAATCTGTTTTCGTATATACCCTTTGAGGTGAAGTATTCCCGGTATGTTGTTACGGCGGTGCCTATCCGGGATTCATCGAAGCCGTAATGCTCCCTGAGAGAGTTTACGAATGGCGGACCGATAAAGGTAAGAAGTTTATCTTCATCGTTCTCCGTGATGCCGAGCTTCCCGAGTGCATATCTGATGGAATTGATGATGCCTTCCTGCGAATCTGTCAAGGTCCCGTCGAGATCGAACAGGAGATATTGATAATGCTTCATGGAGTTGTTTCCGTTTATATTCTCCGGGAACCGGAGCAGCACCTGCATGCGGAATACCCGAACTGCAGGACTCGTTCCGGATTCCATACGGCATATCGTTACCGGGGACGGGCATCGGGATAATTTCCCGCCGCCGACGAGTAACAAGATATTACACACTTCAGTCCGGATATGCAAAAAAATGCTTGCTATTGAATAAATTATTTGTTAATTACCTGAATAATCTTCGACTCGTAACAAATCACGAAAGATATGTATGTCGCAGTCCATCCCCGACCTCGAACCAAAACCCCTCTTCCGATATTTCTATGAATTGAACCAGATCCCGCGCTGCTCCAAGAACGAGAAACAGGCGGGCGAATATCTTCTCCGTCTTGCGGAACGCAAAAAACTCGAAGCGGATCAGGATCAGGTGGGTAACACCGTCATCCGGGTACCCGGTTCTCCCGGTCGTGAGAACAAACCGATCGTCGTCCTGCAGAGCCACACCGATATGGTATGCGAGAAGAACAAGGAGACCGAGCACGACTTTAGCAGGGATCCGATACGGATGAGAATCGAGGGCGACTGGATCACCGCGGACGGAACGACGCTCGGCGCGGATAACGGCATCGGCGTCGCGGCCGCGTTGGCCGTGATCGACGAGCGATCGGAACACGGACCGCTCGAATTGCTCTTCACTATAGATGAGGAGACCGGGTTAACCGGCGCTTACTCGCTCGACCCGGATCTCCTGAAGGGTAAAATTCTCATCAATATGGATTCCGAAGAGGAGGGAGAACTGTACATCGGTTGTGCGGGCGGCAAGGATACGATGGGCGAATTTCAGATTCTGTATACATCTCCGCCCGAAGGATGGGTGCCCTTCCGGATCGAGGTAAAGGGACTCAGGGGTGGCCATTCGGGAATCGATATCCACCTCGGTCGGGGAAATGCGATCAAACTTCTCGCCGAGACGCTCAAGCGCCTGAACGCCGAGAATCCATGCTATCTTGCCGCTATCGAAGGAGGAAGCAAGAGGAACGCGATCGCACGGGAAGCCGAAGCGGTCATCTATGTGCATCAGTCCCGTCTCGACATCGTCAGGGAATACGTCAGCGTAGCAGCCCATCGGTATAAATCCGACTACGCATCGACGGATCCCGGAGTGCTCGTCGCATCTAGCGGCGTGGATGAGACGTTCGATCAGGTATTCACACGGGAAGCGACGGCGAGACTATTCGGCCTGCTCTATTCACTGCCGCATGGCGTCATTGCTATGAGCGCCGACGTTCCGGGTCTCGTCGAAACATCGACGAATCTCGCTACGGTCAGGATTCAGAATTCCTCGGTCATCATCGGTACCAGCCAGCGCAGCGCGATCGATGCCGAACGCGACAAAATTGCCGCTACGGTTTCCGGATTGATGTCGACCGCAGGCGCAGCGGTACGGCATACGGACGGATATCCGGGGTGGAAGCCGAACCTCGAATCGAGAACGCTTGCGATGGCGAAGAAGATATTTACCGAGTTCTATGAAAAAGAACCGGAGTTAAAAGCGATCCATGCGGGACTCGAATGCGGCATTATCGGTAAGAAGTATCCCGATATGGACATGATCTCCTTCGGTCCGACCATAACGGGTGCGCATTCTCCGACGGAGCGCGTCTACATTCCCGCCGTCAGAAATTTCTACCGGTGCGTGCTTCTGATCTTGAAAAAACTTTCGGATTAATCAGTATATTCGAAACACAGTACGGCCGATTCAGATTTCTGCCTTTCCGGCTTCGCCATCCGCTTAATCCGCGCCTTGATTTTCAATCCCGAAATGAGTAAGTTAACAAAAACCATTGATGAACGTGCTATTGTGTCATCGAGTGTATGTCCGCTTATGATTCTTTAACCCATACCCATACATCACAGAACGAACGCAAGGCATATCCACCTCCGAACCAAACGGATCACTCCGGACAAGATCAATCCCTCAGCAAGGCCCGCGTTTACTCCCGCATCAGAATAAAACTCAGCATTATCTCGATCGTCCTTTTTTTTACGTATACCCTACTGGCAGTCGGACTCGGATTGACGCAGCTGTTCGAACGGCTCAGTTATCTCCCGACGGATTCTCCGTACGTTGCGGTGCTGCTTTTCTCCGCGCTCTTCGGAATCAGCGGAGCGGCGCTGACCTTCCCGCTTCGGATTTATTCCGGCTTCATACTCGAACATAAATACGGATTATCCGCACAGACTTTCACCGCCTGGCTCTGGGACGGCATAAAGGGTATGCTTATCGGCGCGACGATCGGTACGCCGGTACTGCTTCTGTTCTATTATTTTCTCAGAACGTACGAGACGTGGTGGTGGCTCCCGGTCGGGATGCTGCTCGTTATCGTATCGGTCGTGCTCGCACGTCTGGCGCCGACCGTACTCTTTCCGATTTTCTACACGTTTAAACCGCTCGACGACGGTCCTCTCAAGGAGCGGATACTCGACCGCTGCAGAGATGCAGGCATGCGGGTTCGGGGTGTTTTTCAATTCGACATGAGCTCGAAAACGAAGAAAGCGAATGCCGCATTTACCGGCATCGGAAAAGCGAGGCGCATCATACTCGGCGATACGCTCCTGAAAGATTTTAACGACGACGAGATCGACGTCGTCTTTGCGCATGAACTCGGTCACTTTAAGCTCGGCCATCTGAAAAAGACGATGGCGCTCGGAGTTGCCGGTACGTTCGTCTCCCTCTTCGTAGCCGCGCAGCTCTATACGGTTTCGACACGGTGGTTCGGATTTAACGACATAACGGAACTCGCGGCGCTTCCGTTGATTTCTCTCTGGCTGAGTCTCTACGGATTAGCAGCCGGACCGCTCGAGAACTGGTTTTCCCGGAGACACGAATACCAGGCCGACCGGTACGCGCTTCGAACAACCGGCAACAGACAGGCATTCGTATCGGCCATGCGAAAACTCTCCGCTCTGAATCTGAGCGATCCGGAACCGCCGCGATGGGTCGAGATATTTTTTCACGGTCATCCGACGATCGCAAAACGTATCAGGGCGGCGGAGGATTACGGATGAAGGCTATCATGACCGCAATCAGGTTGATTCTCGCATCGATGGCGACTCTGGCATTCGGGATTTCGACCATTATTCTCCGCCCGATTGATCCTGGGGGAAAGGTTTTCGCGGCCATCGGCCGAGGGTGGGGAAAAACCATTTTGTGGATCTGCGGAATCCGGATCGTGGTTCAGGGACTCGAGCATATCGCCGGCGGGAAGAATTTCGTATACGTCTCGAACCATGCGAGCATATTCGATATACCGGCGGTTATGGCCGGCATTCCCGACCAGATACGCATCATTTACAAGAAGGAACTCGAAAAGATCCCGATTTTCGGCTGGGTACTGAGGACCGGTCCCTATATTACTATCGAACGGGAACGGAGCTTCCGTGCCATGAAAAGTCTCGATGAGGCGGCCGAAAAAATCAGACGGGGCGCATCGGTACTCCTCTATGCCGAGGGAACGCGCAGCATGGACGGGAGATTGCAGCCCTTCAAACGCGGAGCGTTTTCGCTGGCCGTGAAGACGGCCATCCCGATCATCCCGCTGACCATAAACGGCAGCTACGACAGAAGACCGAAGGGATCTTTTATCATCAATCCGGGTACCATCGAACTCATCCTGGATTCACCGATCCCGACCGATACGGGAGAAGGCAGGGAATTTGAAGTATCGCTGATGGAGCGGGTAGCGGGCATCATTCACAGCCGCTTTAAAGAACCAATATTGGCCTGAGAACGGAAGGATATATGAGCGTTACCCTGGAAGAAGTGAAGTATATCGCGCGGCTCGCGTGCCTCGATTATACAGACGATGAAATGCTTGCGTTCACCGAGCAGTTCAATACCATTTTACGGTATATCGAGAAGCTCAATCTCCTGAACACTGACGATGTCGAACCGCTTTCGCACGTGATCGAGTTGTCGAACGTATTCCGGGAGGACGAGGTACAGCCGTCGATATCGAGAGAGCGCGCGCTCAGCAACGCTCCTTCAGCGAGCGACGTCTTCTTCACGGTTCCGAAGGTAATCCAGAACAAGTGATGCAAAAACTCTCAGTGGTTGCAGTCATTCCGTCGCGGTACGGCGCGCAGCGATTCCCGGCAAAGCCGCTCGTCGACCTCCTCGGCAAACCCATGATTCAGCACGTGTATGAACGGGTCTGCAGAGCGCAACTGGTCGGCTCGGTCATCGTAGCGACGGACGATGAGAGGATCGCCGCTCCGATCCGAAGCATCGGAGGAACCGTCCGGATGACCGATCCTGCACTGCCGAGCGGGACCGATCGCATTGCCGCCGCATTGGATGGGATCGATGCGGATATCGTTGTAAACGTGCAGGGGGATGAACCGCTGATCCATCCGGGCATGATCGACGAATCCATTTCCGGACTTCTCGAGCGTCCGGAAGCGGGAGCAGCGACGCCGGCAAAGGAGATTTCCGATCCGGAGGATCTAATAAATCCCAACGTGGTGAAGGTCGTCTGTGCATCCGACGGACGTGCATTATATTTCAGCCGCTCGCCGATACCGTTCGTGCGGAACGCGCCGGATCGGGGCGCATGGATCAACGGAACAAAGTTTCTCAGGCATTTCGGACTCTACGTGTACCGGAGGAGCGTGCTCGACTGGTTTACGACACGGGAACCGGGTCCGCTTGAACGCGCCGAGCAACTTGAACAGCTCCGCATGCTCGAGAACGGCATTCAGATCACTATCGTCAGAACGAATTTCGACAGCATACCCGTCGATACGCCGGAGGATGCGGAACGGGTTCGCGACATCCTGAAATCTCATACAACATAAACCGAGGGGACAGCATGCTTAATCCGGGGCAACATTCGAAGAAGGTACATATCGGACATTTGGACGACGAACCGAGATCTACTATCTGGGTGAAAATGCGGGGATCGTTCCTGCGCGGACTGGCGATCATCATACCCATGGCGATAACTGTATGGGTTCTCTGGTTCGTTTTTAATTTTATCGACGGCATCGCCTCGCCGTTCTACCGGAAGATCGGACTCAATGTTCCGGGGCTGGGTTTCATCACCGCGGTGCTGCTCATATTGCTGCTCGGTATTTTTTCCAGGTATCTCGCAGGAAAGGTATTTTTCAGAATTCTGGAACGCGTTTTCCTCAATCTCCCGCTCGCCCGTTCGGTCTATAGCGGCGCCCGCGAGCTCATCAACGCGTTCTCGATTGGAAGCAAGGGTAAAACGTTCCGCGACGTCTGTATGGTGGAGTATCCGCGGAAGGGAGTCTATTCCATCGGATTCAAGACCAACGAGCTTGTCTTTGAGGCAGCCGATGGCAGCAAACAGTACCTGTCTAATATTTACATACCACTTCCCCCGAATCCCACAACCGGAATTCTGGTCCTGATACCGTCGGAGGAAGTCACCTCTCTCAGCATCACCGTCGAGCAGGGTCTGAAACTGGTGCTCTCTGCCGGGATCGTTACGCCGACGGAGATGTCGCGTGCAAAACTGAAAGAAGAAAAATAAGTCTCAGGAGCTTATCTTGGCAAGAAAAAGCAAAGTGAAATTTATATTCGTTACCGGAGGCGTCGTATCGTCTCTCGGCAAGGGCATCGCGTCGGCGTCACTCGGCCTGCTGCTTCAATCACGGGGACTTCGTGTAACCATCCAAAAGTTCGATCCCTACATCAACGTAGA